>JAUVCD010000968.1 GCA_030590865.1 Myxococcales bacterium
TTCCAGAGCCTGTTCCTTCAGTTCTGCACTTTTCCTCCACCAAAAGTCCCAATTGGAACGGATAAATTTTCGGGTTTCGGCATTCCATGTGGGATCGGGATTGGCAGGTAGCAGACCGGAGAGACCGAGCAACAGTCCGAGCGCGCCCACGACGATCGATTTCCCGGCGCCAGTTTCACCGGTGAGCACGTTGCAGCCTGGCTCGAGCCGCAACTCTAGCGCCTCGATGAGCACGAAATTCTGGACTCGAAGCGCGACGAGCATGGTTGAGATCTCCCCCGCCGGCCCCGTACCGGCCGCGCGGCTCCGAGGTGGTTATACGGTACAAATGTTCAGTATTCAACCCCGGCCGATCCCGCCCCTCGCACTCCATCGGCTGCGCTGGCTCTGGAGGCCAGCCGCTCGCCCCAATGGCCAGACAGGCCGTCAGCTGTGCGCGATGTTGAACTCGGGGATGTCGAACCAGAAGCCCATCCCGCTGACTGCGGCTATCTCGGCCTCAACGATGGCCACGTGGCCGTCTTCGATCTCGACGAACCGCTCGAACATCTGTTTGCCCTCACCGTCGAGCTCTTGGACCATCTTCTTGTAGAAGGCTGACGTCTCTTCCTCGGCCTTCAGTGCCTTCTGGAGCAACTCGAGCTCCCCCTCACCCGGCTCCTGCTTTTCACCGAGGTCGTCTTTGATCTTCTTCATGCTCGCGTCGATGACGGCCTTGGAGGGGATGACCGTGTCGAGCGTCTCGACCGCCAGCTTGCCGTCCTGCTGCCATTTCTGGAGGCGACTCTCGAGGTAGGCGACGTGTCCTGCCTCCTCTTCGGCCAGGAACCCGAAGACGCGCTTGCCTGTTTCGTTGGTGGCTTCGGCCTTGGCCTTCTCGTAGGCCTGCTGGACCTTCAGCTCATAGTCGATGGCCGTCTTGATTGCTTGTTCGAGATCCATGGTGCTCCTCGGTTCTGAGCCGGCAAGCCGCTGGGCCGGTCAGCAAGACATGGATCCTGAGCCGGGTCCTGTCAACTGGCGTGACCGTCACGATGCGTGTTGCTACTGGCGGGCCAGCACGGGGCGCCGGCGGCGTGCCATTCCGGCGAGCAACAAGGCAAGAAAGCCACCCAGCGGATAGGTCGAGTCGTTTGTTCCAGGTACCGCGCAGCCACATCCCGAGTCATCGTCGCTCGCCCCTGCGCCCGCGCCTCCACCCCCACCCGCCCCGGTGAGGGAGCCGAAGACCACGTAGTCACCATCTTGGGTGAACGATACGTCGCTCCCCTGGTAGGTCACCTGACTCGTCTCGGGTGCAAGCAGGCGCGAGTCGGCGATTTCGCCGTCTACCGACAGGATCTCCACCGCCGGTGGGGTAATGGCAAAGGCCACCGACGCCAGCGGTTGGGGCGCGCGGAACAGATCGCGAGTGGCATCGGCGAGGCTCGTGGCTTCGGCGAGAACCAGGTGGGTCAGCTCGCCTTCCGAGCTCGATCGGGCCCAAGCAAAGATGCCATCACTGTTGTAGTCGCCAAAGCTGCGCTCGGTGCCACCCGCTCCGCGGCCTACCAGCAACAGCACGTCGCTGAAGCCAGCTCCCGTCGCCGGGATAGAGCCGCTGACCAAGTAGCCAGCGGCGCTATCACTCTCCGGAGCGTCACAGGGCAAGACGGACAGGTCGGTGATCGTCGGCCCCTCGGACCCGTGGGGCGCGTGCAGCACGTCGAAGGTGGCGTCGGTGCCAGTTCGACGGACCATCGCGTAAGGAACGGGGACCGACAGATCCGGTCCGATCCCCTCGCCGACCACGAAGGTCGTGTCAGCCTGTCCCTTGACCCACAACAGCTCTTGGGGCACCAGCCGCTCGAAGTCTTCGACCACGATCTCACCGGTGCTCGGGAAGGTCAGCCGCCAGTCATCCAAGAAGATCTCGCCCTGGAGGGCACCGGCGGGCTCGTTGTTGAGCTGGAACACCAGGTTTTGCAGGGGCGGATCGATGACCCCGTTTTCGTCGCCTCCCCAGGTCGACCAGCTGCCGTCCACGTCGTGGGAGATCTCCTGCCAGCCTGACGAGTCGATGAGCGCTTCTTCAGTGACGTGGGACTCACCGGACGAATCGACGACTCGAAGCCGGAAGCTGTTGCCTGACCCGTCGCCGTGGACCCATACCGCCACCTGAGTGGGCGCCTCGTCGGTGAATTCGGCCAGCGAGCGGGAGCGGAAGGTGACATAGGCCTCTGGTGCGCCGCTGAAGTCGTAGTCGAGCTTGTTCGACCAGGCGCCCCCGTGGGCCTGCTCGTCCGAGTAGCTGCTGGTCGCCACGACCCCTGCCTCACTGGCCCACAATCCTCCGGGGTAGGTCAGGTCGGACTGAAAGCTGAAGACGAGCTGCCCGTCCGCCGAAGTCGTCTCGCTTTGGTTGTTCGTCAGATGTGGGTAGCCGCCGGTGTTGGGAAAACCCTGGTAGGCCGTTGCATCCAGGTCGTGAGTGAGATCTCCCGGGTTGTGATAGACCCAGTCGTACTGATGGCTCTGACCATCCGTCCCGCGGGCCTCCATCCGGTCGAGCACGTAGCCATCCACCATGACCAGGTCACGGGCCAGCGTTGCCGTCTCATAGGCTTCTCCCGCTGAGGCGCGCGCCCAGACGCAGCCCGGCAATGGCAGGAAGCGCTCGAGCTCACCGGTCGCTTCAGCC
>JAUVCD010000776.1 GCA_030590865.1 Myxococcales bacterium
GGATTTCTGCATCGACACGACGGAGGTCAACCGCGGCCACTATGGGGCTTGGCTGGCGACTTCACCGTCGACGAGCAGCCAGTCGAGCGCCTGTGCAGCCAACGATGACTTCACGCCCTCCTGTCGTTGGGAGCCCGGCTCGGACGAGACGCTGCCGGTGGTCTGCGTCGATTGGTGCGACGCGAAGGCATTTTGCGACGCTGCCGGCAAACGCTTGTGCGGACGTATCGGCGATGGCGGAGGCTACGCCTTCGAGAGCTACGACGATGAGTCGGTAAGCGAATGGCACGCGGCCTGTACGTCCGGTGGAAGCTACGCCTACCCCTATGGCGATGATCTCGACACGACGATTTGCCGAGGTGCCGATGCAGAGGACTACACCACCTGGGGCCTCGGTGACGTCGGGAGCTTCAGCGGTTGCCACGCCCCTGATGCCCCCTACGGCGATGTCTATGATCTGAGCGGCAACGCGGCGGAGTGGGACAACGGTTGCGATGGCGAGGGACCCGATGATCCGTGTCGGATCCGGGGCGGCAGCTTCCAGCACCACGCCCAGGGGCTCCGCTGCGGGATGGCGCGCGACTTGCGTTGGCCGAGAATGCGACGAGTGGAGGCGGTAGGCTTCCGTTGTTGCGCAGACTAGCGTCGGACCTTGTGACAGTGGGACACCCACAGGCCACACGGTGCTGCTCGGCGTCATCGGAGCCGCCGCAACTTCGGGAGATCGCATACTCCAGACCACTCGGCGATACTCCTTGCTGACCACGCTGACGCTTTCGAGTCCCGTCCACCCCACCAGTTCCCACGAAGCGCTCATCAGGAGACTGATGGGCGTTTTGGTTTTGTGGCGCGGAGATTGTGCTCCGGGTCTCTGGCGCCCTCAGGCGCGGAGCGGGCTTCGCCCTCGCCCGCGAGGCCCGTCCACCCGGCGTGATGGCCTCAATTCGCAAGACACCAGGACGCCTAGGCGGACCAAGAGGGCAATCCGTTGCTTCGGATGGCCACTTCGGTCCGCCTTTTTTGGCGTCGACGGCTCGGGCGCTCGCGCGCGCGGCTGCAAGTGACCGATGTCTCATTCGGCGACGAGCCAATCGGTGCCAGGGGACGCGTCGAGGCGGACCAAAGTCCCAATCCGACTCGACAGATCCCGACATTGGTCCGCGCTTGGCCGCGATGCGAAGGGTCGGCGGTGCCCATCTTTTGGCGCCGAGGGAGTCACTTGGTCGTGCCTCCCTCGAGCCATTCTCGCCCCCATGGGCCTCGCTTCCGTCGGGCGACCCCACCCACGTTGAGCGGAATGAAGGGCCGACGCCTGTAAAGTCACGGAGCTGCGCGAGACCCGGGTGAGCTCGCGCACCACGAGCGCCATGACCCACTTGGCCGACCACGCATCAGAATCTCCACGTCAGCGAGCCGCCGGTGGGGCCGATGGTGAGGGTCGGCGCGTATCCAGCTTCCGGTTCGACGGGGACCTGCCTTGCCCTTTCTGGAGCATTCCGCTCCAGGTGCTTCGGATGGCCTAGTTTGGCTGCCCAGCGCGACCGGTAGCTCCGGGAATGGGCTCGCGAACCCGGTGGGCAGCTCCGCCTACCCGCGCCGTCACGCCCAATGCCCAGCTAGACTTCTGAACCGGGCGGTGCCCAGTGGATTTTGGCCGACTCGCGCTCAAAGACAAACCCCTCGGGTCGGGGCAGCGCCGCGAGCACCTTGTTGGCCGATGCCGCAACGCGCGCGTCATCGCGATGGACGGCAAGCGCAACGTAGGGAGCCAGGGTTGCAAGGCCCAGTCGCTCCGCCGTTTCAAGTGCCTTCAGCGCCACCTCGACGTCCGCGTTGCCGGTGAGCTCTCCGACTCGGGGACAGAGTGGCGCCGCGTCCTCGCCGAGATTTCCAACAAGCGTGAGCGCGCGCAGCACGATGTCTCCTCCTCCGCGGAGACCATCCGCCAAGGTCGACAACCGGTCCTCTAGATCCTCACAGAGCTCGACCAGCTCCTCGAATAATTCAACGTCACCCGCGGCACTTGGCGGCGGCGCGGCGCCGAGGGCCGGTTCGCCCGCCCCCATTGTGTTTCCCGGGCGGGGAGGCTCTCGCAACCAGGTCGATGCGCAGCGAAAGTTTGGCCACCGGTCCAGCGACGACCGCGGTGCAGCGGCAACGACGCGGTAACGCGCCCAGGCGGCTCCTTCGCCGCGAAGGGAGCTATCGTTGGCGATACGAATCCGGCCTTTGGCGCGGTCAATGTCGCCCCCGACCGCCTGCACCTCGACGCGCTCGATGAATCGGCTCGGGGGGTGACGCCAGTATTGGATCTCGTCCAAGGCTGGGAAGGAATACCGAACGACCTTGAGAAAGGCGTCCGGCGTGGCGGCTGGCAACTCGTGGTTGCTGGCCACCTCCATCGTGAAACCTGCAAAGCTCGATTCGAGATAACGCAGGCCACGCTCCTGTGGCCGAGGCTTGGCCTTTTTCACACGCCCTTGAACGAACGGCGGTTCCTTTAAGGTGACCCAATACGGATGGTCTTGCTCCTCTGTCTCGTAGGCCGTCGAGCGCCAACACTGGCCAACCTTCAGCTTTGAGATGCACTTGGTGGTGTCCACCTCAACGCGTAGGGTCGCCTCGCAGCCTTCGTAGTCGGCGCCGGGCTCAGGCATTCGGGAAACGTCGGTGAGCGCCGTGCGCACGACGTAGTGAACGTCGCGGCCTTGCTCCTCCTCCTTCTCCGTCCAGGCCACCCGGTCGCCGCTCCCGAGCTCCGCAGGCTCTCCGATGAGCATCTCGGCGAATGAGAGTGAGTACGGAAAGTGGAGCTGGTCGGGGTGCGCGATGCGCAACCGGAAGGTGACGGACTTGCCCGACTTCTTCACGACTTCGATGCCCAACAGATCGCTCATCACTACCCTCTTTGCTTGCAGAGTACCGTCGCTCCGCCTGGCGAAGAAGTCGTAGCGACCACCCACCGAAAAAAAGGGACACCGGTTGTCACGTTTGGACGTCCTGATGGCTCTAGCTATCGAGAGCCACCAGGCTACTCGGATTGCCCGGCTGCTGACGATTTCGGGCCGGCGAGGGCTACTGGGCGGGTCTCAACGACTTCGAGTAGATACGACCGCAAGGAGCTGGCGCAGATGATCATCGTCTATATCTTGGGGGGCCTGTTGTTCGGCTTCATCGCCCTCATCGTGGTCATGCGGGTGCTGATCTCCACTCGGGCCCGCAAGCTCCAAGGCAAGGCTGCGCCGGAGCTGCGCGGTCGGATGCAGACGTGGGTAAGCGGGGGCCGGCGGGCGCTGTTCTATTTCCACAGCCCCGGCTGTGGCGCTTGTCGCGCGATGACGCCGGTGGTCGAGCGGCTCCAGAAAGAGGCCAAGGGCGTGTTCGCCGTGGATGTCTCCCTGGATCTGGACACGGCTCGACGTTTTCGCGTGATGGCCACCCCCACCACCGTGTTGATCGATGGCGGAATCATCGAGCAGGTGCTGATCGGACCGCAGCCGCAAGCCGCCCTGGAGGGGATGCTCTCCTCCTGAGCGCCGTACAGAACCGTGGAGCTGCGCTCAGGCGGGCTTGAGTCGCCCACCCCGCGCCCGCGCCTTGCCGCCAGCTGCACCCTGTTCAGTTCACCGTGATGGTGACCTGGCCGCCCAGCCCGTCGATGGTTTGGTCCGCCTGTCCGGTGGTGCCTCCAGCCGTTGCTTCGAAATGCTGGGGGGTGTGCACCGTGCGACCATTGGCGGGGTCAGGCGCGAAAGCTTGCAGGAGTTCGGGGACCTCGATGGTCGCCTCGCCACTGGAATCGGTGGTGCCCTGGGCAATCAGCGCGTTGGCGTCACCGAAGACCTCGAGGGCCGCGTCGGCGACAGGATTGCTATTGCTGTCCAGCACGGTGACTTGAACCGTCCAGGCCACGGTGAAGGAGATCTGGTTGGGGGCGTAGTCGTCGTAAAGCCAGCCCACCGAGGAGGGGTCGAAGGAGGCCTGTCCCACAAAGGCAGTGTCTACGAACTCGTG
>JAUVCD010000275.1 GCA_030590865.1 Myxococcales bacterium
CTGACCAGCGGCCGGCCGCGGTACATCCATTCGAGTCAGCGCTAGCGGCTCGCCGACCCGTCGAAAGACCATCGCGCGCATAGACTGGTTCTGAGGTTCGAGTCGAGCCACCAACACCCCCAAGCCAGCGTGGATTCAGCCGCCTCGCACACAACGGAAGCCGAGGTCGACCGCCCGACTGTCTGGCAGCAGGTGCCCCCGGCTGGTGGGGCGCACAGCCTCGCTTCCATCCATCCACCCGCCACCGCGCACGACGCGCTCAGACCCGACAGCGGGCCCCTTCGGGTTATCGATCGTGGGGTCCTCGTACTGCTGCACCTGATACCAATCTTGAACCCACTCGCGGACGTTGCCGGCCATATCGAGGGCGCCGAAGGGGCTGGCCGCGGCTGGACGGGAGCCAACCTGCCAGGTCAGACCGCGGCCGCATCCCGGGCCCTCATCGCTTTTCATCACCGTTTCGGTGCAGGTCGTCCGCGGGCCCACGCCGGCGAGCTCTAGCGGCTCATCACCCCGCGCCGCTCGCTCCCATTGCGCCTCGGTGGGTAGCGTGCCACCGACCCATCGGCAATAGGCCATGGCTTGGTCCCAACTCACACAATTGATTGGATGACTGCCTCGTCCCGCCTCGTTCCAGTTGCACTTGAGGCGATCGAAGTCTTTGCCCTCTTTCGCGCTGCCGGTGACGTCTTTGGCGCTGCAGGCATCCTCATCCACGCACTGTCGGTACTGGGTCACGGTGACCTCGGTGCGGTCGATGTGGAACTCATCGAGACGCACGGTGTGCTGTGGCTGTTGATCCCGAGGGCACCGTGCACCCCCGTCGGGGTCACAATCCATCGTGAGCTCGCCAGCCAGCACGCGAACTCGCTCGCTGATCGGCTTGTTCCACCGTCTGGACGAAGGCGCGGGTGTCCGGGCATCACCACCGTCGTCGCTCGTCCGCAGGAGCAACACACTGGCCACACCGGCCAGAACACCGACCGTAGCCACCGCCGCGATGATCAGCCCGCCACGGGATGCAGCCGACGAGACCTCGACGGACTCGGTGGGCACCGGTTGGGGTGGCTCGGCCCAGGGCTGCGGCGCTGGCTCAGCAGCGGACGGGGTGGCCGGCTCCATGGGTGTCGCCGGGGCGTGAGCGACACCGCTGAGCCGCACCGGCGCAGCCTTGGGCGACTCGACGCGACTGCTCCGCTCTTGTTCGGCAGGCTCGTCCAAGGATGTCGTGGTTCCCGGCTCGTCGAGGGACAGCAGGTCGGCGCTCACCGCGTCGAGCCCTTGCCCATCCGAAAGTTGCTCCTGACGCAACAGCTCGTCGAGGTGCATCTCGGTGCTCGGCGATTCGCTGACGAAGACCTCCGAGCTCTGCTCGTCCGCTAGGCTCTCGGCGTCGCCAGCGCCAGGTGCTGACTCGAGGGCCTCACGAAATGCCAATGCCAGCCCGGCCGCCGAGTCGAGGCGCTTGGCTGGGTCCCGTTCAAACACGCGGACGAAGAAATCATCAACCGCCTTGGGAAGCTCCGGTCGGAGCTCTGTCGGTGGCGTAAACTCGCAACGGATGAGCTGGCCAACGAGCTTGGCGATGGTGTCCGCGAAAAAGGGTAGCTCGCCGGTCAGGGCTTGATAGGCCACCACGGATAATGACCAGAGATCGGTCTGGGCGTCAGGATCCTTGCTGTCGAGCACCTGGTCTGGACAGATGAACTCGGGGGTGCCGATGACCACCCCGGGCTTGGTGAGCCCACCAGATATCCTGCCCCGTCTGGCGATACCGAAGTCGAGCACCTTGACGAGCTGCTCGGTCACCTCGCCAGCACGTTCGTCATCCACCAGGAAAATGTTCTGCGGCTTGATGTCACGGTGCACGATACCCAGCTGGTGTGCCTTGCTCAGCGCACGGGCCACCTGGGACACAATCGAGGCAGCCTCAGCCATACCGAGCCTGCCCGTGAGCTCGATCCAGTCACCGAGGGTGTGACCTGCCAGCAGCTCCATCACGATGTAGGGCGTGCCGTCCTCCATCAGCCCCTGATCGAGGATCTGGACCACGTGGGGGCTGCGAATTTGCGCGGCCGCCTTGGCCTCCCGCTGGAATCGCTGCCGCGCTTGGTCGTCATCGGTCACCAAATCGGCGGCGATGAACTTGACGGCGACCTCATGTTCGAGCGTGAGGTGCTCAGCCACCCATAGGGTCCCCATGCCGCCCTCTTCAAGAGGCCGCTCGAGCCGCACCCGCGGATTGACCATTGTGCCGGCAGAGGGTTGCATGAGGTTGCCAACTGAGCAGGCTACCCAAGCATACCTCTAAGGGCGCGGCCCTTGGGTGGCCAGCTGTTTCGGCCGAGCCCCACCGGAGGATGCTGACCGCGCCAAGGCACGCTAGGCTGGCGACCATGACCACGCCAGAATCCACCGGTTCGAGAAGCCCAGCCGACGCTTCAGGGCCCCCGCCGCCAGGCCGCGACATCGCCGAGATCCTGAGGGGGCAATACGATACCGGCCGTACCCGACCGCTATCCTGGCGCCTGGCTCAGCTCGATGGGCTGAAGCGCATGGTCCGGGAGCGGGAGGAAGAGATCCTGGCCGCGCTGGCGATCGACGTGGGCAAACCTCACTTCGAGGGCTATGCGGCAGAGGTTGCCTATGTCGCCAAGGACATCGCCCACGCCCAACGCCACCTGGCGTCGTGGCTCAAGCCTCGGCAGGTCAAGACGCCGCTCATGACTCAGCCTGGCAAGAGTCGGATCGTCCCAGAGCCCCTCGGGGTGGTGTTGATCATTGCGCCTTGGAACTACCCCTTTGGCTTGTCCATGAGCCCGCTGGTCGGGGCGCTGGCCGCAGGCAACTGCGCGGTCGTCAAGCCCTCGGAGATCGCCCCCGAAACCTCGGCCCTGATTGCCAGCCGCCTGCCCGACTACGTCGATGATTGTTGCGTCAAGGTGGTCGAAGGCGGCGTGCCTGAGACGACCGACTTGCTCGCACAGCGCTGGGATCACATTTTCTACACCGGAAATGGCCAGGTTGGACGAATCGTCATGACCGCAGCGGCCAAGCACCTGACCCCGGTAACGCTCGAGTTGGGGGGCAAGAGCCCGTGCATCATCGACTCAGACGCCAATCTGACCGTCGCCGCACGGCGCATCGCCTGGGGCAAATGGACCAACGCCGGCCAGACTTGCGTGGCCCCTGACTACGTGCTGGTCCATCGGGATGTGCACGACGCACTGCTCGACGAGCTGGCCGCCACGGTGCGGCGCTTCTGGGGTGACGATCCCCAACGCAGTCCGGATTTCGGCCGCATCGTCAACACCCGCCACCACCAGCGGTTGATGAAGCTGATGGACAGTGGCGACGTCTTTCTCGGTGGCCACTCGGACGAAGCAGACCGTTACATTGCCCCGACCATCCTCGTCAACGTCGCCCCAGACTCACCGGTGATGCGAGACGAGATCTTCGGACCCATTCTCCCAGTACTTCAGGTCGGCGATCTCGACGAGGCCATTGTCTTCGTCAATAGGCGGCCCAAGCCGCTGGCGCTCTACCTCTTCGCCCAAGATGAGCAGGTGCACCAACAGGTCATCGCCCGCACCAGCTCAGGGGGCATGACCATCAATCATGCCTGGTTGCACCTCACGGTGCGCGACCTGCCCTTCGGGGGGATCGGGGAAAGCGGCATGGGCTGCTACCACGGCCAGGCGTCATTCGACACGTTCAGCCACCGCAAATCGGTGCTCGTCCAGTCGACCCGGCTGGACCCACCGCTGCTCTATCCCCCCTACGGCGGCACCAAGGAGAAGCTGCTGAAACACCTGTTGTGACGACCTGCCGAAAATGGCGTGCGAGCGGCAAAGACGCGAGTTCTCGGTCGCTTGGCGCGACGCGGTGAATAATCCGGGCTAGGTTGGACAGCGATGGCGCGGAGGGCACAGCTGGCACTCGGTCTGCTGGCGGTCAGCCTTGTCGGACAGGGTTGTTCCGACAAGGCGGCGGAGGCCGATGGCAATGCCAAGCGAGCCGCTGCCTCATCGGTCGATGACGCCACCAGCCCGGTCCATGACGAAGCCTATCGTTTCGAGCTGGCTCGGCCAGGTCCAGGCTGGAAGCTGCTTCACGAGGCCGACGCCAGCAAGCTCGCACCGGACGCGCTGGCCGGTGCCCTCTCGGAGGGCAACGTCACCGGGATCGTTCTGGTAAGTCGCACCCCTCCCACACCGCTGGAACAGCTGGGACAGCAGCGGATCAGTCGACTGCCGCTGGCCGACAAGCAGGTAGAGCGCCACGCCGCCGAGAGCTTCGCAGGCATGGACGCCAGGCACTTCGTCGTCACCGGCAAACTGGCCGGTGTTGGGCTCCGTTATGCATCGAAGCTGCTGGTGAACAAGACCTGGGTCTATCAGCTGCTCGCCTGGGCGCCGCTGGACGACGTGAGCGCTGACGGCAGCGCCTTTGCTCCCTTCTTCGAGGCCTTCTCGCTGCTCGAGGGCGAGGTCGCTGGTCGGAACAAGCCCCGACCCACCGCCGATTGTCGGGGGATCGGCTGGCGAGTGAAGAACGGAATATTCGAGAGCGCCGTGAGCCGCCTACGGGTGAAGCCGGCCGCCGGCTGGCGTTTGGCTGTGGGCAGTGAGCTCGCGTTCCTCAATCCTCAAGCTGACGTGGGACTCGTCGCGACCGACTCGGCAGGCTCGATTGTACTAGTCGCCGAGCAGGTGCCCGGAGCAAACCAACAACGGCTTGCTGCGGAGCTGCGTCGGAACGTGGCGGCCAAACTGAAGGCCCCGGGAGAACCGCAGCGCCACAGAGCCGAGCTTGCGGGCCGCCCCCTGTCCTTCGAGCGCCATCGCGCCGGCTCCTTCGTCTACGACCACGCCGTCTTGTTCGACGGCGATCTCTGCCTCCAGGTGATGGCCCGAGGCCCAGCACCTGCCGCTGAGGATAGCCAGAAGACGCTGGCCGCCGCCCTGGAAGCGATTGAGCTGCTCGACGGCGAGAAAGCGGCGGCGCTCGCCAAGGAGCTGGCTGATCAAGCGGACGTTCAAACGGCAGTCGGCAAAGCGTTTTCGATCCGTGGAAGAACCTTCCGAGACTTCGAACGAGACATTGCCTGGACCAGTCCGAGTGGCGATTGGAAAATGTCCGCAGCCGCCGACGCTCGGGCCGTCAATCCCGACGCCCTGCTCTATCTCGACAACCGGCGAGCAGGCTTGCACGGTCTGTTCATCGCCGAGCCAGCCAACGAGCTCGACGTGGCCACCTATCACGCTCGAGTCGTCGAGCGAATGCAAGCGCTGGTGACCTTCACTCCACAGACCACCAAGACCACCATCGGCGACCTGGAAGCGAAGGCATCGGAGGGGGCTGCGCTGGTGGTCGGTGACAGCCTTCGCTACCGCGTGACCACCACCGTTCGCGGACCGATGGCGCTGCAGGCGTTGGTCTGGGGCACCCCTGAGGCCATGACGGTGCACGCCAAAGAGGCGGGCTCCGTCGCCGGCGGGCTCGAGCTGCAAGGCGGACTGACCGCTGTGGCGGCCACCACCGACGCCTATCGTGATCATCGCTTGGGATTCGAGATGAAGCTGCCCCCCCGTTGGCAGTTTCGCGATCTGACACCGCCCGAGCTGACCGATTCGGGCCGCCTGGTCCGCTGGGAGTTGGAGGGCCGCTGGATCGGCGTTGCGGCCGCTTGCTTGCTCGACACCGGCCAGGATGAGCAGTGGCTGCTCAGCTTCCTCGAGCAATTGCTGCGCGACCAATACGGTCCCATCTCTCGTGGTGCGCCAGCAGAGACCGAAACGGCCCTCGCCGGCAAGACGGCGCGGCACGTCCATTGGACTGCAGTCATGCAGCGTATCGACGTACTACTGGTGTCTCAGGGCAACCTGTTCTACGCGCTCGTCGCCGTCGATCGCAGTGATGGCGCACTCAACGAGGCCAGTCGGGGCTTCAGCCTATTACCCTGAGAAACCTTCTCGCCCGTGACAGCGGGACGAAGGGGCGGGATACTGCTGCGGATGGACGAGGCGGAGATCCCTTCACGGGAGGGGGAGGTCCTCAAGAAGAAATACCTGCTCCAGGAACGACTGGGGGTAGGTGGGATGGGCGAGGTCTATCGAGCCCGCAATACCCTTCTCGACCGTACGGTCGCCATCAAGGTTCTGCGCGCAGATCTGGCGAAGAACCAGCTCGTGGTGCAGCGCTTCACTCGAGAAGCCAAGGCTGCCAACGTGGTGCGCCACCGAAACATCGTGGACGTCCTGGACATGGACCAGGATGAAAAGGGCTTGCTGTTCATCGTCCAGGAGTACCTGGAGGGTGATGACCTCGGCGTCACCCTGGAAGACTCTGGGGGAACGATTCCGGCTATCGAGGCCCTGGACATTCTCATTCCAGTTGCTGAGGCGGTCGGCGTCGCGCACGGCAAAGGCTTGGTGCACCGAGACCTGAAGCCAGAGAACATCTTTCTGGCCATGATGGACGACACGGTAGTTCCCAAGATCCTCGACTTTGGCATCTCCAAGATCACCGTCGAAGACGAGCCACATGAGCCGTCGCCGAGCAGTGGGCCAGCCTCGAACAACATGCGGCTAACGGCAGCTGGATCGGCCATGGGCACACCAGCGTATATGTCCCCTGAGCAGATCAGAGATCCTGCCTCGGTCGATGCTCGCACCGACGTCTGGGCCATCGGAGTGATGCTCTACGAGGCCGTCTCGGGCAAGCTCCCCTTCGACGCCGATTCGCTAGGTGACCTCTTTGTGGAGATCTGCACCCGCGAGCCCCCGCCGCTCGACCGCATCGTCCCTGACGCCCCCAAAGAGCTCGCCAAGATTGTGCGGCGTTGCCTCCGGCCTGAGACAGCCGCCCGTTATGCCAACGCGATACAACTGGGTAAGGCCTTGACGCGTTGCCGGCAGCAGATGGCGGCGGGTGCCGATCCAACAAACCAGCTGTCGTCATCCGCCCCCCCTGGCGCCAGCGGGCCCGCCGCATCCAGCTCGCCGCCAGCCAAGAGCCCGTCGCCGGTAGACAGCGCAGCACCCCCGCAGAGCCGCCCGCCAGCTGCGGCACCGGATCTCCAACCCGCCGCCTTGCCCAACCTAGAGCTGGAGCTCGATCTAGGAGCGCCCCAGTCGGCCAGCCAAAGCAGCTCTTCGGTTCCCCCTCGCCGCGACTCGGTAGCGCCAGCCGGGTGGGAGCTCGACCTGCAGTCGTCGTCTCATCCACCGCCGTCCGAGGGCGGCAGGAAGATCTCCTCGCCGAGACCTCGCTCATCGGGACCCCCGCCTCCGGTCGTGGCGCCGATGACCGACGATATCGACCTGTTCGAGCTCGGCGACGAGGGGCCCGCTGGGATCGCTCTCGAGCTCGCCGACGGCGAAGCCGGTATGGGACGGTCCAGCGACCCTGGCATGGTCCGATCGGCGCGCACCGTGCCCCGTAGTCCTCGGCCCTCCGATCCTGGTCCAATGTCCCAACCGCCCCGTTCATCGCGGGCACCTCTATCAGGACGACAGAGGGTTCACTTGAGCCGGATGCCCGAGGCCCTGAGCAGCGCCCCTGAAGTGGTCCGGCTGCTGCTCGCCAGTATGGTCGCAGTGGCGGTAGCCTTGCTGGCTCCGCTGCTGACGCCCGACGGACTAGCGACGTCCCAAGAGCGGCTCATGGCCCATGCCTTTTGGGCTTACGGCGGGGCCGCACTCGTGCTGCTCATCGCAGGGTCATGGGCCATGGTGCGGGCGGCGAAGATGGTTTCTTTGTTCCTCTTCATTGCCAGCCTCGCACTGCTCGTCCTGACCTTGAGCTGTGGCGTCAGTGGCGCGGTGCTCACGGCCCCCGGCTTGGTCGGAAACACGTTGCGCATGTTTGCCTTGGTAGCGGCCCCCTGGGCTGCCATGGCCGTCACCGCCGGCTATGGACTCTTCGCCATCAATCGAGCCCGCGAGTTGCGCGGCGAGGGGGGGGCGCGCCGCACCCTCGCCTATGCACTGATCGCCGCAAGCATTGGGGGATTGGCCCTGTCTGCATGGACGTTTCGCTCGCCCCGCGCGACGATTGACGAGATCGCCAAGATGGGGCTGGTGCCAGCCGAGGCGCGAACGGTGGCTCAATTCCGCCGGTTCGCCTTGGCCATCATCGGAGCGCGGGGGGTCGCCAATGAATCGACGGCAACCACCACGACCTGCATGGTCCGCCCCATCCACCGAGGGGCAACGGTCGCAGCCGCAGTGGTGAAACCAGCACCGGGAAAGTAGCCGACCGCTCCGCTCATCCACCGAGCACGACCGTGACGAAGACGCTGACCGTTCAGACCTGGAACTGCTTTGGCACGGCCATGGATCTGCGGGCGGTGTTCCGCCGTCGCGGCCCGCCAGACGCGCACCGCTTGACCCATCCAGACGTGCGGCACGAGCTGCTGCTCACCGACGTGCTGTGCATGCAAGAACTCTGGATCCCCGACGCGGTAGAGCTGTTTGACTCGCTGTCGTTCGACCACAAGGTCCGCGACTCGAATGAGAGTCGCCTGGTGCCGCTGACCATCGGCGGCTCGGGGCTCGGTATCGCGACGCGGTTGCCCCTCGTCACGCGCGACAGCCGAGCTTTTCGGGAGCGTGGGTGGGGCACGGACCGGGGAGCTCGCAAAGGGGTGCTCCACGCTCGGCTACGGGTAGCGGAGGCTCCGAACCGTGAGCTCGACATCTTCACAACCCACGTTCAGGCTGGCTTCAGCCGGCAGGCGCAGGTGCGCAGAGCCAGGCAACTGGCCGAGATTCGCCGAGCGGTCGACGAGCTCGGCGCGCCAGAGCGCCCGCTGCTGGTCTGCGGGGACTTGAACATCAACGGGCTAGCACCGGCGCGGGACGCCGAATACGCCAGCGTCGTCGAGCTGTTCCCGGAGCTCGAGGACCTCGGAGCTGGCGCAGACGAGCCGACCATGTGTCCCGATCCAGCACTGAACGAGCTCGCTCACCGCTACTGGTCTGCCGAGCCCCTGCAGCGACTCGACTACCTGCTCTACCGACCGGCGCGCCCTTCTTGGCTCGCGGTGGACCGGTTCGAGCGCGTGCTCGATCAACAGCTGCGGCCCCACGGCGGACCGGCCACCTATCCGTCCGACCACTTCGGCGTGCGAGCGCACTTCCGAATCGTGGAGCCTGGAGGATAGCTGGCAGGCTCCCATCACTCCCCTGGCACGGCAGCGGTCCCGGGACTGCACCGATGGCCTGGCGGCGGCGACGCAACCACCGGCTGCCCGTGATCCCAAACGACCGGCACGTCTTGCCATACTTCCTTCAGCAACGTGCAGCGCTCGGCATAGAAGACCGACAAGTCCCATACGAGCGACCGACCCAGGGCGGTGGCGGCGTAGAGCTTGTCACCAACGATGCGCAAGTGAACCACCGGTCCGTGAAGCCGCGCGTGGGCCAGGCGAGAACCATCGAGTTGGCTCCACATGCCGAGCAGCCCATTGGCGTAGCCCACGATGAGCGTGTGCATGGGACCGAGGAGAATGGCCATCGGCGGGCTCGCCGGCACCAGCTCGAACGAATAGGACGGCTTGGTCAGGCTGGCGCTCGTGGGCACCAGATCGAGGTTGCCATCTCGATATCCGACCACCAGCCAGCGCGCCTTCGGCTGATCCCGCACCGGCGCCAGTGCCACGACCCGAGCACCGATGCCGACACGATGATGGGCCAACGGCTCGCCGGTTGGTGTGAAGGCGTGAACCTCATGGTCGGTCACCACCAAGATCTGGCCATCGCTCGTACTGACGCCCTGACTGAGACCTGGCACCGCCAGAGGTCGAGGCTGGTGCCCAGCTCGATGGAGCGCCACGCCCTCTTGCCCAAGGGTAACGCACCCCCCAGGGATGGCGAGCACCTGACGGAGGCCGGCCACCTGGCGCGGGGAACCAAGCGGCTCGTCCAGCCGTAGGTTCCACATCTCGAGCTCCGCGGCCGTGGTGTGGAGACACAACACGTCGGCCGGCTCACCGGCCTTGGCGCTCTCCGTGAATGCCCACAGCGCTCGCTCCTCGATCGCCTTTCGCCAGGCCGTGACGGGCACGACCTCAGAGCGCCCAATCCCAGCCTGCTCAACCCCGGTCGCCAGACTGCGCCAGCCACGGTGGGAGTAGAGCATAGGCGGATCAGTCAGCATGGCTGGCGCAACCCAGTAGGGCTTACCACTGTCGGCGTGCCAGACGCGCACCGTGCCGTCGTCGCTAGCGGTGAAGGCGAGCTCGCCAGAAGCGCTGAACCGTAGCGAGTTGACCTCGTTGTGGTGACCGCTCAGGGTGATGTGCTTGCCTGTGCGGAGATCCCAGATGCGCGCCGTCCCGTCGGAGCTACCGGCCCCCAACCAGCGATCATCGGGATGGAAGGCAAGCCCGTAGACCCTGCCGGGATGCTCACCAATCACGCTGTGCGTTCCCTTGCTCAGGTCCCAGCGAATAATGGTGCGATCCTCTCCGCCCGAGGCGAGCCAGTCACCATCATGACTGAACGCCACCCCCCGAACGCCTGCAGTGTGGCCCTCGAGCACACGCCTCTGCTTGCCGCCATCGACGCTCCAGAGACGCACCGTTCGATCCGCGCTGGCGGTGGCGAGCGTCTCGCCATCGGGGCTGAAGGCCACGCCCCAGACCATGTTGCTGTGCCCTTCGAAACGCCGCAGCTGGCGACCAGAAGAGGCGTCCCACAACCGAGCGGTGCGATCGCGACTGCCGGTGGCGAGCTGCGTGCCATTGGGGCTGAAGGCCACCGCATAGACCGCCCCCGCATGACCGGCTAGCCGCCGCTTCTCGGTCCCGGTGCGAGCATCCCAGAGACGCACGTCACCGCCTAAACTAACCGAAGCGAGCTGTGAGCCATCGGGGCTGAAGCCAACTTCGGCAACCCCTCCCGAGTGACCGCCGAGCACCCGTAGCTCGGCACCGCTGGCAATATCCCAGAGTCGCACGGTGCCGTCGTAGCTGGCCGAAGCGAGCTGCTTGCCATCAGGGCTCGGGCTCACGCCCAGCACAGCGCTGGTGTGACCTTCGAACTGGCTCTCGGTCCCGGCCTGCGCAGCCGCCACTTTCCAGAGCCGCACGGTTCGATCGTAGCTGCCCGAAGCCAGCAGCTCACCGGCAGGGCTGAAGCTGACGGAACGCACGCCGGCCGCATGGTCGTCGATCTGCCGCCGTTGGGCACCGGTCGCCACATCCCACAGCCGAATACTACCGTCGTAGCTGCCCGAGGCGAGCAGCCGGCCATCGGGGCTGAAGCTCACACTGCGCACCCCGCCCGAGTGGCCCTCGAGCACTCGCTCGAGCTTGCCACTGGCCAGCTGCCAGAGGCGCACCTCACCTCCTAAGCTCGCAGCGGCAACCAGCTTGCCCTGTGGGTCGAAGGCCAACCCTTCAACGCCTCCGCGATGCCCTTGTAGCTCGTGGCGGAGCACGCCGGTCGACACATCCCACAGCCGAATCGTGTTGTCGTTGCTGCCCGAGGCGATCAGATCGCCCGCCGGATCAGGCGTAAACCCCGCTCAACCCGTACCATCAATATATCCTGTTTAGGCTTCTTGCATTCTATTTAAGATAGGTCTAATATTACTTAATCACGAATGAGAACTATTCTCTTTA
>JAUVCD010000374.1 GCA_030590865.1 Myxococcales bacterium
AGGGCCGCGCCGGGGCCCCTCGCCCAGTCGACGGGCCCCGAAGCGACCCGAAGCGCCACCAGGAGGTAGACGATGGACACCAGCCCCAGCGCGAGCCCCTTTGCTGACAAACCGCCGTCCTCCCCGAGCCCCCTTCCCCCCCGCGCACGCCCCCGCGCACGCCCCCGCCTCCCTCCCGCTTCCGACCCCGACCTAAACCAAACGATCGGGCTCGGGTCGTGCTCGGGGTCGTGCTCGGGCGCGAGCCCGTCGGGGAAGCGGAAGGGAGCAGATCAAGACATCGCTGACACTTTGCTTAGGACACCACTGACGAAATGTTCACCGTCTGCTTGTTACTGTTGGGCTCAGCCGTCGGTTGAGCCTCTTTGGAGCTCAACCGACGGCGAGCACCGCGCCCGCCTGACGCCGCATCCGGTCCCCGTTTCTTTCCGTTCCCGCGCCACCATTGCTTCACTGCCCCTGGAGCACCGTCGCGCTCCCTGGTAGCCGGCAGATCACCAAGCTAGGGTGCTGGATCCCCGAATGACCCATTGACCGCATCTGACATACGGGGCGGCAAGGCAGGTCGCGTGCGCGAAGCGCTGCAACAACACTACGAACGATTTGTTCGAATCGGAATTTCGGCATCAGCCACTGCCGAATCAAGACGCTTGCTGCTCTTTCATCGCTTCGCGGTGGTCGCATTTTTCTGGGTCCCGCTGGCCCTTGGGCTGATGATCTTCTTTGCAGAAGTGCCGGCCCTGCTCGCTCTCCCGATCGGGTTGTTCCTGCTCTACGCCGGAGCGCTCGCTCTGACCCTCTCAGGGCGGCACTTGGCTTCCAAGATTCTGTACAACTACGGCGTCATGGCGGTGGTGGGGCTTGGCTACCTCTGGGTCGGCGGGCGTAACACCGTCTACCTGTGGTTTTTTGGCACCATGGTCTACGCAGCCGCCGTCTTCTCAAAAGACGAGCGGCTGCCCAAGTACCTGAGTTTCGTTTTGAGCTTTCTCGGCTTCACCTTCGCACTGCTCAACAATGCCTGGTTCGGCGGCTTCGACTCCCCGGTGTCGGCAGCGCTGTCCCGCCAAGTGCTGCTCTACTCGGACGTCGCTGCTTTGACGGTGACGGGTCTCATCATCGTCTTTCTGGCCGAGTCGACCCGAGCCATGGAGACGAAACTGGAAGATGCCTTCGAGCGCAACGAGCGTCTGCTGCTCAACATCTTGCCCCGCGCCACCGCCAAGCGTTTGAAGGAAAATCCTGATCTCATCGCCGACGGCTACGACGAGGTGTCGGTGTTGTTCTGTGACATCGTTGGCTTCACTTCTTTAAGCGAGAAGCTCAGCCCCCATGAACTCGTGGCCTTGCTGAACGCCCTCTTCAGCCAATTCGACCTGCTCACCGAGAAACACCAGCTGGAGAAGATCAAGACCATCGGTGATGCCTATATGGTCGCCGCCGGTTTGCCTGAACCGAGCGGCACTCACCTGCGCCGGCTGGCCGACATGGCCCTGGACATGCGTGAGGTCGTCGAGCAGTTTGGTGAGAGTCAGCACGACCCGCTGCAGGTGCGCATTGGTATGCACGTCGGACCGGTGGTCGCAGGTGTCATTGGGCAGCTCAAATTTGCCTACGACTTGTGGGGCAGTACGGTCAACATCGCAAGCCGCATGGAGTCTTCGGGGGAGGCTGGGCGCATCATGGTGTCTCGGCAGGTCTATGACCGCCTTCAACGCAGCTACTGTTTCGAGGCCCGAGGGGGGCTTTCCATCAAGGGCACGGACATGATGAAGACCTACTTTCTCCTCGACCGAAAGTAGGTCATCGACCGCCTGCGTCTCCGTTATTGGTCCTCGCCCTCGGAGGCCTCAACCCCATAGCCGATGGGGATCCATGCAAGCTGAAACTGGAGCCGTGGCCACCAGCTAGAGACGCTATCGAAGTAGCGCCTGAACGTCTGCAGCAATGCGTCCTGGCTCATTGCCCTCCGGACCCACGTAGACCTTCCGCAACACGCCCTCCTGGTCCACGAGAAAGGCCGTGGGCATGGCAGGCGGATCATAGTGGCGGACCGTCTTCTCTTGCTTGTCCCAAAGGATGCTGAACGACAAACCCAGCTCGTTGGTGAAAGCCTGAATCTGAGCGCCGCTCACGTCCTCCGGATCGTCCACGCACACGCCGATGACGGTCAATGTGCCAGCATGTTGGTCCGCCAGGCGTTGGTAGTGGGGCAACGACTTCAGGCAGGGCTCGCAGAAGGTGGCCCAGAAGTCGATGAGGACGACCGTTCCTCTCGCCTCGGCTAGCGTATTGGGTTCATTGTCTTGCAACACGACCGCGTGTAGCTCCGGCGCGACTGTGCCGATCCGGATCCCGCCGGCCGCCTCGTCACCAGGCGGGTCTGACCCACCTGGTGAGGGTGTTGCTGATCCACAGGCTGAACAGCAGCTGATCGCCAGCAGGGCAACCCCTGCGGCGCACAGCCCTCGACACGTCGATCTCAACTGCTCCAAATGCACCAATGCTCGACCCCTTCCTTCTCGAGAAACCGCTCAGCGTCCGCCTCGGCCAGCATGGCGAGCTGCGCCAAGGCCCCGGCAGTCGTACAGGTCTCCGCGTAGACCGTCACCAAACGTGGAGCGCCCCGCAGAGGCCAGCCGGTGCGGGGATCGAGGATGTGGCCACGCCGCTCACCGTCGACGATGACATAGCGCTCCGTATCTCCACTGGTAGCCAAGGCGCCTGCTCGCAGCTCAGTGGCCCCCGGCCCGTCTTCATCGTCCGGCCGCCCCGACTCGACACCGACCAGCCATGCCTCGCCACTGTGGCGCGGTCCGGTGGCGACCACATCGCCGCCCAAATTGACCAAGGCGGTGATGCCCTGCTGTCGCAACAGTCTCGCCGCCCGGTCCGCTGCGTACTCCTTGCCCAGGCCGCCCAAATCGATCTCCATGCCAGCGGGCAAGGTCAAGCTCGGTGGCTCCCAGGTCACCTTGCTCCACCCCACCTGGCCCAGCAGCATGGCAATCAGCTCCCGAGGTGGGCTGCACACCCGTCCGTCAAAGGTCCAGGCTTTGCGCAACACCCCCGAGCTAATGTCGAAGCGGCCCTCGCTTCTGTGAAAGAGCTGATCGGCCAGACCGATCAGCGCGCTCGTCTCGGCATCTAGAACCACCGGTTGTCCCGCGCTGCCATTGACTCGAGCGACGATGCTGTCATCGAGATAGCGGCTCAGCTTCTGCTCGATCCGAGCGACTTCCTTGGCGGTGAGCCGATGTGCTTCGCGAGCGACTGCCGCATCGGTCGTGTCGACCAACAGCTCGCAGGGCGAGCCCATCGCCTGGAAGCTCGCCTTCCAATAGCCGAAGCTCGTCCCCTCGATCATCGCCTCAGCGTTCCGTCTGGGTCCTGCGACCAGGCCGGACCAACACGCCACCGGTCGCTCCATCATCGCGGCCCACTACCACTCCCCCACATAACTCAGGTGACCGATGAGGGCCGTAACAGCAGGAAACCTTCCATCGGCCAGGGGAAACTGATGCATGGGACCGGCACGGACACGCAGCTCATGGGCCTCGGCCAGCATCACGCCGCCACCTAAAAAGCCGCTCACCGTGGCCAAGTCGCCGAGGCGATAGTCGGCGCTCGCATGGTCTACGGTTCGGCCGGGCTCCAGGTCATAGGTGTAGAAGTCAGCCTTGCTCTGAAACGACCCGCGCGCGGTAGCCGACAGATGCACAGACTCACCAATCGCGACTCGCAGGCCGGTGTTGGCGGTGTGGGTGACCACGCCCCAGTCGTCCAGGTAGAGGCGATAGCCTCCGCGAAAAGTGACCGGTCGAGATTCCTGGATCACCGTAACGGCAAAGGCATGGCGCCAGCGGGACTCAGGGCGTGACTCGTAAACATAGGCGAGGTCGGCCGGCACGGTGTCGCCGTTGCTGACCCGAGTCACGATCTTGTACGGGTCGCTGAGGTAGCCGAGATCCCCCTGCACCGAGTACCCCCACTGGGCCAAGGTGGTCCGAGAGAGCACCTGCGTGACCGCCACCGAGGCCCCCACCACGTCCTTTGCGGCACTGTCCCCTTCGGTGAGCTTATCCGCTGCCATCAATGACAGCGCCACCGGCACGCCGCCATTAGGCTCGATCCACGCATGCTCGTAACGCAGCTGCACGTCGAGCGTGGTGTTTCGACGGCCGAGCTCACTCGACCAGCCGATGGTGCCCCGGGTCGATTTGTAGTCCCGCTCAGTCGATCCCCCGATGCCGAGAGCCAGGGAATGATTGCTGCCGAAGCGCTCGGTGTAGCCCAACTGGCCCGCAATCCGCCCCTCCCGTTTGAAGGCCGCCAGCGGTGTTTCGTCCGCTGCCGTGTTGTAGACGCTGCCCCCGGAGGCGGTGCTGAAGGTCTGGGGGATCGGGAGCTTTCGGGCGCCATTCGGCGATGCACCGGTGATGACGTCCACCGAGGCCTGAACGCTGATCAGCCGGCTGGGGCTCGGCTCCCAACTGCCTGAGAGGAATGGGCCGAAGGTCGAGATCCGGCCAAGCTCTCCATAATAGTAGAAGCTGGCGTCCCCCTTCAGGCCCAGCGCCTCCGCCCCTTGTTCCGCAGCGGCATCCAGCGGCGCGACGCAGAGCAAAGCACCCACGGCGGTGGCCAGAAACTGGCGCGTCGACTTTGGCGAGGCACACCGTCGCCTCCCAGCGCCTGCGCGGGTCGGGGTTGGCGTTGCAGATGAAGACTCAGTTGCAACCACAGCCGCCGCCTTGAAGTGCTGTGCCCCCAACCGCCGACTCCTTGCTGCTCGCGATGTGCTGGTCGAGGTAGGCCTCGCCCTCGGTGGGGTTCACCTGCATGTGCCGTTGCGCCAGGCGCCCCCGTTGCCACGGCTGAACGACGACGCAGCCCCACAGCGGGCTCACCAGACCGACCAGCACGACGGACGTGAGCAGCCGCCGTACCCACAGCACGGCGGCCGGAACAACGGCCGCTCTGAAGCGGCCTGCACCTGACTCAGGACAATCCACCGGGTCAGCCTAACGCGATGCTGGCAAACGGGTCCAGGCCGATCGCTGCACCCGGAACCCCCACCTCGCCAGCAGGCCCTCCAGCCGGATCCCGCACTGGGGCCAAGCACCTGGCGCTCGACGGCGACCATCGCCATCCGCCATACTGGCAGAGGATCCAACCCGGAGGATGACGGACAGGTGACGGCCGACAAAACCCCAAGCAATGCGCTGCCGTGCCTGGTGCTGCTGACCTGCGGCGTCGCCTTTTCGCTGGGTGCTTGTGGGGACGACGGGGATTCGGACGACGCCACCGGCGAGCCCTGTACCGCCGAAGGCGCCATCGAAGACTGTTACCCAGGCCAGCTCGCCACCCGCGCCATAGGCGAGTGCCAGGACGGCCTGCGCCAGTGCCTAGACGGGCAATGGAGCCCCTGTGTGGGTTTCCAGCTGCCAGAGCCCGAAGGCTGCGATGACGGGCTAGACAACAACTGTAACGGCCTGGGCGACGAAGGGTGCAGTTGCACCGATGGGACGACCAGTCACTGCTATTCTGGACTTGCAGCGACGATCAACATCGGCGTCTGTCGCGACGGCCTGCAGCATTGTGAGGCCGGCCTCTGGTCCGCGGTCTGCGACGATGAGGTGACCCCAACTGACGAGCGCTGCGACGGCATCGACAACAGCTGCGACGGCATGGTGGACGAGGGCTGCAGCTGCGTCCACGGCACTGACCAACCCTGCTACTCGGGCCCACCGGGAAGCGACGGCGTCGGTCCCTGCCACAGCGGGCAACAGTCATGTTCCGGTGGCCAGTGGGCGCTGACCTGCACCGACGAAGTCACCCCTCAAACCGAGAGCTGCAACGCCGCCGACGACAGCTGCAACGGCCTCATCGACGAGCTGTCTTGCCTGGGCATTGGGACCCTCTTTTCCAACGGGACCACTGGCGACACCATGGTGAAGGTCAACACGGCCACCCCTGATCCAGGCTACGAGATCTTGGCCAACGTCCACTTCTACCTCTACCTGACCCAGGTCCCCGGCACCGTCGAGCTCTACCAGCGATTCAACGGCACCGATCACATGGTGACCGTGGACCCCAACGAGGGGAGCCCGGACTACGACCAGACGGTGAGCCTCGGCTTCACCGCCTCGAGCTCCTGGCTGGCCGCCGGGCTGACGCCGAGCGAGCTGTGTCGCTACTACGATCCCAACACAGAGAACCACGCCGTTTGGGAATACCTGCCCGAGGAGCAAATCCCCGAACCGTGGATCCGCCAAGGCTGCGGCGGCTACGCCTGGGACTTCGTGGGCAGCCTGGGACCATGACCGTCTGACCGGGAGTCCAGAACGGCCCGGTCCCAGCGTGCACCATCCACCAGCACTGCACCCCGGCGGGTCCCTTCGCTCAGGGCGCAACCAGGAAGGCCCCAAGGGATTGAACGACCTGAGGCGGCACCATGTGGTCACCCTCGAACTCGACGAACTCGACCTCGTGGTCACTCTCTTGCAGCGCGGCGACGAGCCTCTTGGAGGCTCCGCTGCCGACCACCGCGTCCGACGTCCCGTGGCTCACGAAGGCGCGTAGTGCTGTCCGCTGCTGCAGTGCAGCCAGATTGAGCGCAAGCGACCCTCCGGACAGGGACACTAAACCGCCGAGCTCCGAGCCGCCGGGGCCGGTGAGCACCACGTCGAGCGCCACCGTGGCGCCCTGCGAGAAGCCGCCCACGTAGATCTGCTGGGCAGGCACGTCGTCCGCTTTCAAATCATCGATGATCTCCATGACCACCGCGCGGGCCTCGGCGCGCAGCTCGACCATCCGGGCGTCCACGGCCGCCTGGGACTCGGCAGTGAATGAAGGATACCAGGTCCAACCGAGGCCAGAGCGGTGGGGAGCCGAGGGCATGATGAAGCGCACGCTGGGTGCCGATTGCGCCAACTGTTCGGCCAGTGGCTCCAGATCGGTCTTCGAGGCCCCGTGCCCATGAAGCAGAATGAGCACGCGGCTGCTGGGCCTGGGACTCGGCCCCACCGTCACCGGCGGGTCAGCGAACCACCACCAAGTGAAGGCGACGAGAAGCGCCGCCGCCAGGGCCACCTTGACTAGGCCCCAGTGTTCTTCGAGCCAATCCCTTAGTTCATCCATCAACGTCAGCTGACCCAAGCGATACCCGCACCGAGCAGCTCATTGCTCCACCAGCCGCAGGCCCACCGGCAGATCCTCACCGTAGAACTCAGCCCGGTCCTGATCGTCGATGGCCACCCGCTCGAGCACTGGCCGTCCCAGCGCTTCGGGAACGCCGAGCTTGTCCAGCCGTTTGGCCACCCGCTTGCGCGTCTGCTCAGACACGTCCCGGGCTCGATCGCCAGTCACCCGGCACATGGCCACAGCAGCCCGGGGAGCTGAGGGGATATGCTCCCAACGCTCGCGCAGCAAGTGGTCCATCCAGCGGTCCACCGAACGGGCCGGCACCACCTGGTGGGCACTACCATAGGTGGGGACCCGAGCTCCGATGCGCCCGAGAGCGGCCCAGAGCCGGGGGTCCCGCTCCGTCCAGGTGCGCTCTAGAACCCACGAGCCCAGCTCACTGCGCCGCTGCCCAGGGACTCGTTCCAAGCAAGCCGCCAGCTCGAGCATCTCGCTCGCCGCTTCGTTGCGGAAGCCCTTGGACTTCTTGAGCCGCTTTTCCGAGGGAGCCAGGAAGGGATCGATGACGTCCCGCAGACCTAGCTGTGCCTCCTCCGGGAGCCCCGCGGCGATGCGTCGCCAGGCGATCCAGAACTGGGGCCACGAGCGGGCCTCACGGCCGTGGGTGAGCCGCTGCTCGAACAGACCGAACAGGTCAGCGGCTCGTTCGGCATCCCGAGGATGACCCGTGCCGGGTCGCAGACAAAATCCGGACAACATCCAGAACGTCCGCTCGTGTTCCGCCGTGCGCCGCCGCCCCTTGCGATACCGAAAGGTCGCGTCGAAAAGAGCTCGGCTGAGGGTCGCATCCCAGCTGGTCCGCTTGCCAAAGATCTTCTCTAGCGCTCTGAACAGTCCCTTGACGTCCCTCTGGGGCACGTCCTTCCGCCCTTTGCCGTAGATGCGTAAGATGGCCTGCTCGGCCTGTTCGAGCCGCTTTCCGTGCCGGGCGACGGCCGTTCCCTGGCCCTTGCCGCGGGTGTCCGCTTGCCTCAGGTCGAAGGCCAAACTGAAGCGCCGGGCCGCATCAGGCGGGGCATCCACCTCGACGCAGCTCAAGTCGAGCGTTCCCACGGCGCTCAACTGGGCCTCCAATACCACTCGGAGCGAGCCCGCCCGACTCGCCTCGTCCGCACTGCCGGCGGTGGCACCGGCGCTGGCACCGGCACGGGCAGCGCCGAGCGTAGTCACCAGCGGGGGCAGCCGCTCGTGGTGGTCTTCGTCGACGGTAACGATGCTACCCGCCCCGTCGTTGGCGTCTCCGGAGGCAAACAGATCGAAACGGGCTGCGCGGCCCAAGGTGAGCGAAAGCACCCGCTGCTCGGCGCGATGCACAGCGCCATCTTCGGCACCTCGGGGCAACACGCAGACCGCCTGGACCTGACCGTCCTGGGACCCGAGGCCCAGATAATAGCCCCGCCCGGCGCCGCCACCGATGCGACGCTGCTTACCGCGCACCGCCAGCCCGTAGGCCACCGCGCCGAGGGCCACCGAGGTATCAGGATCGGCTACCGCCAGCTGGACCACAGCCTCCTCTCCCCAGGCTCCGATGGTGTCGCACAGTCGCTTGACCACTTGGGGAGCGTGAAACACTCCTCCGTTCAACAGGAGCGCCGTGGGTCGCTGCCCCGCCTCGGTGTGGCGCCCTACGAAAGCGGCTACATGACGCGTGATGGCCACCTCGCGCTCATAGGGCAGCCCAAAGGCGACGATGCCCGCCCGCGCCCTCGGCGAGCCTGGATCGGTGAGCCCGACCTTGGGGAAGAAGCCCTCGAGCACCAGCTGCCGAACCTCCGCACCTGTCAGGCGCGTCTTGAGCGCACCGCCGATTAGCTTGCTGCCCGAGCCCAGCAGCGTGATGGGCAGGTCGTCAGGTGGACTGTCGCCCAAGAGCTTTTCCTTGGCGCTGCGGCAAGCGGCAATCAACTGGGCAAACTTCCGGGTCGGCAGCCGGTCCCCCTCAGGCGCAAGACGACGCTCACACAAATGGGCCAGCGCCAGGTCCATGTTGTCGCCCCCCACCAGTAGGTGCCGGCCGACAGCCACTCGGTCTACCAAC
>JAUVCD010000462.1 GCA_030590865.1 Myxococcales bacterium
CTCCGGATGACCCGTGGCGACCACGCAGCGAGCCTCGACGTGCCACTCAAGCGCAATACCACCCGCGGCGACGAAACGCCTGAGGGCGCCCAGCTGGTGCGGCGGCGGATCGCAAACCTCCGACTTCCAGGCGATGGGCCAATTGGCGTGCGACTCGTTGGAACCCAGGGGGACACGGCACTGGTGGCGAAGGTGTCGATCAGGCCCGCGAGCACCCTGGACCGCTACGCAGCCGCCGCGCTCAGCTTCCTCGCCGGCGCCGCAATTGCAACCCAAGTGTGGGCGGAACGGCGCCGGGCGCGCAGCTGGCTGCTGCTGGGGTCGGGGGTCTCCATCGCTCTGGCGGCCTACGGGCCCAGCGGCTATGACGCCGCCGCGCCTGGGGCAAGCGCCCTCGGTGTACTGGGCTTCGCGGCACTGGCGGGCGGCGGGACCGCCCTGGCGATCAGCTACGTCATCGCCCGGATCTTCGAACGGCCCCAACCGGATTGACGCCCCCACCGGACCCCACCTGGGTGGCCCATGCACCAAGCCGTTTGAAACCTAGAGGCAAGGGCAAAGGACTGATGACGACGACCCTACTGAAAGGCGAGCGGCCGTGAAAAAGCGGGCAGCCTGCCGCCAACGGGTCATCGACGTGCTCGCGGACCGTACCGCTGTCGAGCAGCTACTGCTGCGCGAATCGGGGCTGCCCGGTCGCCGAGCCAATTTGGAGCTGGCAGCCGCCTTCGCCGACGTCATCGAAGAGCGGGGCCTGGATAATGGCCGCTGGGGCTGGCTGCTCGACTGGGCTGAGCTGGCGGCGGATCAGGCGCCTACCAACGATCCTCACGAGTTTCTTCCCTTCGTCGCCACCCAAGCCCTCGGCGCAAGCTACGCCGCTGCCCAAAGTGCCGAGCGGGAGGCTATCGAGCAGGCGATCCACGGCGCCGCATGTGATCGCCGTTGGCGACTCCACGAAGCCGCAGCCTTGGCGCTCCAGCGCATTGGCCAGCAAGATTGGGCTGCGCTCGAACCGCTGGTGACAGGTCTTGCCGAGGATGAATCGCTGCTGGCAGCCCGGGCCGCCCTGGTGGCGCTAGCCCACCCACCGCTGCTCGAGCAGGACGACCCGGCACGCTGCGCCCTCGCGCTGGCCGACCAGTTGTTCGAGCGCTTCGCCGCCTTGTCGATCGCTGAGCGCAAGGCCTCGGCCGGCCAGGTGTTGCAAAAGGCTCTTCAGTTCGCGCCCTCGGTGGTCGTCGCCGCCGCGCCAGTCGAGGGGTTTGCAATGCTGAGTCGCTGGGCGTCCAGCGAAGACCTGGACCTCAAGCGGATCGTCGCGGCCAACTTGCGCAAGGCGCGACTGGCACGGCACTTCCCTGACGAGGTCGAGGACGTCGGCGCGACGCTCAGCGAAAGCTGGGACTGAGTCGCTAGCTGCGATCCGAGTCCAGCCTGCTGCCGTTGGACGACGGACTCGCCAAGCGACGCTCCGAGACCGCCAGCTCGCTACTGGGCCGTGCCGTTGGCACCGATGCGGGCGTGAACATCGAAATTGAAGCTCGCCAGCGTCGCCCAGGAGTAAGGCGCTGCAACCGCATTGCTCCACCAATCACGGTCGGCCACCGTGGCACCACCACAGGTCGCGATACAGGAGGCCTCAATGGTGACGAGCTCGACGGCCACGAACAGATGCTCGCCGGTCTGCAGAGTGATGGGGCTGGGCAGTTGAGCCGTGACCACCCGAACAAACTCGGTGGTCCCGGTGGCCGAAATGTCGAGCTGGGTGATGGTGGGGCTGTTCGACGGCGTGGTCGCACTGTCGACGAATACCTCCACTCGATGGGCAGTCGTGCTGTCGCATTCCCCTCCCCCCATCAGCTCGTACTGCACCTCGGTGACCTCGAAGGGGTAGGAAGGCGGCGTGAGCCGGGCAGCGTAGAGGTGTCCGGCCTCACCCTCGGCAGGGGAAATCGCCCCCCACTCGAGACACTCCGCATTGTTGTTCAGCGTGGGAATGGTGCCAAACCAGCCCGTTGGCGCTTCGCCCCCCTGCCCACCCTGGCCGCCACTGCCACCAGAACCGCTGCTGCTACCCCCGGTGCCGCCACCGCCTGTTTGGGTGGGAGTGCTCGTCGTGGTGCCCGTCCCGCCAGTACCACCGGTGTTCGTGCTGCCACCACCGCCACCCCCGCTGCTGTCGTCATCGCAAGAGAACAACGCGGCGCCGAGTCCAGCCAGCAACAGCAAACCCAAACTGCCTAGCGTGGCAGGCGACAGGCCAACAGGGCGGGAGGATTGCCGGAAGGCAGATAGCGGCTTCATGTCGCTCGTCTAACCAGCCTGGTTCGCGGCGTCGAGCGCATTTCCTAATCGTCCTGGTCGGCACCGGTGAGATCGACGGTGCTCAAATCCAAACCGACGAATGACGACCGGGACAACCGAGCGTGGCGAAAGCTGGCGTGGTCCAGACGGGCGCCGACGAACACCACCTCCTGGAGACCTGCACCGGACATGTCGATCCGGCGACAGGAGGCCCCGGCGAAGGTCGCTCGCTGAAGGGCCGCCTCGTTGAAGCTCGAGTCGTCGAGAATGGCATCTTGCCAACGTGAGCCTTCCGCCACGACGTTCGTGAAGTCGCAGTGCATCAGAACGGCGCGGCGGGCGCTCACTTCGAATAGGTTGGCCCCGATCGCAGTGAGGTCCATCGCCCTGACGTCGTCGAGCCGCGCCTGCCGCAGCGCGGCGCTGTCGAAAACAGCCCTATCGAGTACCGACTTGCTGAAGTCGGCCTGGTCGAGCTGAGCATCGAAAAACCGGGTCCCCATCCAGTTGCCCTGAGCAAAGTTGACCTCGTAACCGGCAGCTTTCTCCAGGTTGGCCGCACTACCTTCGACCTCGGCCAGATCCGCCCGGTGGAGCGTCACGCCCTTCAGACTCGCCTTGCGCAGCACGCAGCCATGCAGGTTCGCGTCGTCGAGCTTGGCCCCGTCGAGACAGGCATGGGTCAGATCGGCAGCCGACAGATCAGCACCAGACAGATCGGCCTTCACCAAATAGGCGCCCCTGAGATTGGCGCCGCTGAGTGAGGCGCCAGCGAGACCACAGGCTGCCAAATCGAGACCTGAGAGATCTGCCCCAGAGAGATCCAGATCGGCGGCGGACTGGCCGAGGCTCAGACGCTCGAGAAGTTGGCTGCGAAGGGCCGAGGCCGGCTGGATCCCCTGGTCAGCCGCAGCACCAGCTGCGGGCCATGCGGAGGTCCCAGCACCAGCTGGAGTGGCCTTGGCCGCAGCGGCCAGTGCCGGATCGAGTCGGTACGTCTCAGCCATAGGATCGCCAGACGGCGGCTGAACGGGTTGGGCCGGCTCATCGCACCACGGCGCCCCGGGGATGGCCGCCGGCCGCAGCACCACCGGATCTCCAGGCGCTTGGGCCAGCGAAAAAGGAGCACCCACACTCGCGGGCGGACCACCCACCAGGTCCAACGTGCCGCCTAGCGCTGGAATCCGCGCCGGCTCAGCGATCCCGATCGTCGCTCCGAGTCCCACCGGCTCGGCCACCGGCTCGGCGACGGCCGGGTCGCAGGGGTGGTCGTCACCAGGATCGATGGCCACGGTGTGACCAAACAGGTCGTCAGCATCTGAGGCGGCCACGGTCGTCTTGTTGAGAGGATCGTCAGCCTCACTCTCGGCAGCACCCGCTGGTGCGGGAGGCCATGACGACGCAGTGGGGTCGCAGTGAACCGTGGAAAGCAGGTCATCGGCATCCGCTGCCTCCCCTCGCCTCTGATCGGTGCCCGGCGACTCGATCACCTCTTGGAGGTCAGCGGGATCGAGGCTCACGGCGGTGGTCGACGAAGGCTCAACCACCTCAATCAGGTCATCGCTGGTCAGTAGGATGGAGGTGGAGTCAGGGCCATCTGAGGCCGGCTCGCTCGCTCGCTCCTGGTGCTCTATGGCAGTCAACGTACCGAGCAAATCCACCGCCACGATAGCCGTACAGTTTGGCCGAGGCCGGGAGCGGGCCACCGCCGCCTTCGCTGCAGGCCAGTCGATGGGCTCGTTGGCGTAGTGCACACCGGCTGCGATGTAGATCGCTTCGAGCACCGCTTGCCGGGCGATGGGGAAGCTGCCGCGCCAGGTGACGGTGCAGGTACGAGCATGCCCATCGATGAATAGTGCATCGGCGGCCATCTGCACTGGATAGCTGAGACTCGACTGACGGTTCGCAGGCCACACAGCAGCAACCGCCGTGCCGCCGGGCAGGCGGCTGGGCACAGCGCAGATCTTGGGGTCCAGGCCCTCGACCACCACCCACTCGTCGCCGGCCAGATGGGGGCACTGCTGATCCAGCGGGGCAGCCTGGAAGTAGGACCAGTCAAAGTCGCTGGCGATTTCCATGACTGGGCGGCCTAGCTGCTCACGGGAACGCTGGGAGATCCGATCTCGGCGTGCTCGCCAGTAACGGGAGATGGGGCCAAAGCCGGCGACCCGGTCAGGATCACTGGGATGCGCGATGTTGGGCAATGAGCCGCTGCGGCTCGAGTCGACCCCAACCGGGTTCTCCGAGCCGTCGGGATCCCGAACCGCACGCTCATAGATCAAGGGCAACTCGGTGAACGGTTCTGGTTCGGTCGGCCCGGCCGGGCCGTGTTGGCGATCGCCGTGAACGTGCAACGTCTTTTCGACAAGCGAGCCGTCGCCTTGAACGGCAAGCCGCACGTTGGTGAACGGGATCGGCAGCTTCGCTGGGGAGAACACACTGCCGGAAAACAACACGTCGGTCTTCGGCAGGTAGGGCACATCATCGCTAGGCAGCCTCACGCTCTGCGTGGGTCGCCGATCGTAGTGGACGTCATCGTCGTTCAGCGGCGACGGCGAAGCCCGGCGCATGGTGCCGCCAGGCTTGAGCCCATAGGTGGCCTTCACGATCACCGTGAGGTGCAACCGCCCCTGGCTGCGCCACAACAGGCTCCCAGTGGCAACCTGCCCGATCGGCGCGACATCACCTTGGCGCAGACTCATGACCCACCCCCGTCACCAGCGCCTGTTCTGCCCCACTCATCGCCGTTGTAGGGCCACGAGTCAGGTCACTCCTCCGCGCTCGGCTTGATGGAATCGGGAACTTCGGAGAGCCGTTCGTCCAACGTCTCTCGGAGGGCACGGAGGTTGTAGAATCCCGGCCTGTTACAAAAGCCGCTCTTGCCCACCTCGATGCCAATCCGATCACCGTGCTCTCGCGGTTCGTCGGGGAGATCCAGCGCCGCTGCGAGCCGGTTGAGCGCGGTGATTTCCTCAGGAGCAATCTCTCGATCCACCCGGGCGATCCAGGCGCCAACGGCGTAGACGAAGACCCGGTCCACGTCGGTCATTTTGGTGGTGTCGATGGGGCCCACCGTAACCGGACGTTTCGTCGCTTCCTCGATGTTGGCGATCTCGTCGGCTTCGAGCCCCTCTTCGACGGCCATCCGGATGATGGCATTCGCTTCGTCAGCGTGGAGCTCGCCGTCCGCCCAACCGACGGCGGCAAGCGCAATGAACACGTCACGTCCGAGCCTTCTATCCATGGAAGTGCCGGCATCATACTCAAGCGGCCGCAGAGTCCAACCTTCACGGTGGTTCGCGGCGTCGTCCGGGCTAACCCTCGGCTACCACACAATTGCGCCCACGGCGCTTGGCCTCGTAGAGCCGCCGATCGACCGTGGCGATGAGCGCCGCAACAGTAGGTTCGGCACAACAGGCAAGGGTGGCGCAGCCGAAGCTGGCCGTTGGGCGGATCACCCCACGGGCAGTCTTGATGGCTAACTGGCCAATCGCTTCGCGCACCCGCTCACCCATGCGGTAGGCGCCGGCGAGCGGCACGTCGCGCACCACGACCACAAATTCCTCGCCGCCGTAGCGCACCAGAATGTCTTCCAGTCGAACGCAGGCGGTGATCCCATGGACGACATCGATCAACACCTGGTCACCTGCTGGATGGCCGTAGGTGTCGTTGACCGCCTTGAAGTGGTCGAGGTCGAGCATCAAGAGAGCCACCTCGGTCCGGTGGCGCGCCGCAAAAGACACCTCGGCCCGCAGATGTTCTTCGAAGTGCTCGCGATTGTACGCGCCGGTCAGCGGGTCGCGCACGCTAGCGTCGTAGAGGGCAGAAAGCATGCGCTCGTGGTCCGCATCGGTCCGGGAGTAGCGAAACAGCACGTTGGGGCCGAGCTGGATGATGTCGCCATCAGCCAACTCTTGACGCTCGACCCGCTGGCCCTCGACGTAAGTGCCGTTGGCCGAGCCACAGTCGACGACCCGATAGTCCTCGCCATCCTGCTCGACGCGCGCGTGGTCGCGGCTGACGCCGTCGTCTCGCAACCAGAGCGTCGATCCTGGTGCCCGGCCGATGGTACAAACCTCGCCCTCGAGCTTGAGCACCTGACCGACGAAAGCCCCGTTCATCCGCACCAGCAGATGGCGGTCCCGCGCCAGCTTCGCGCTTGTCAGCCGTGAGGCAATCTCGCCGAAGTCATGGACGGCGGTTACCGCGTCAGGCAGCTCAGAGTCGAATTCGCGGTCGTTCACGTCCAATTTTCCACAGACGACAGGTCGTATCTTCGCCGTATTGCGGCGTCGAGTCGAGCACCGAGTGTGCATAACGGCCTCATGGAACCAGCACGGCCGCTCCGTCGAGCCGCCCCTCTCGCAAGTCGGCCAGCGCCTCGTTGGCCGCTTCGAGGGGGTATTGGATGACCTGAGTGCGAACGCCGGCCCGAGACGCCAAGGGCAGGAACTCCTCACCGTCCCGGCGGGTCAAGTTCGCCACCGACCGGATGCTGCGCTCTCCCCACAGCAGAGCGTAGGGAAAGCTGGGGATGTCGCTCATGTGGATGCCGGCGCAGACCACGACCCCGCCGCGGCGCACGGCGCGCAACGCCTGCACCACCAGCGGTCCAACAGGGGCAAAGATGATCGCCCCGTCGATGGCATCCGGCGGCTGCTCGGTCGAGTCTACCGCCCAGGCCACCCCGAGCTCGGTGGCAAACCGCTTGGCGGCGTCGTCACCGGGGCGAGTGAAGGCACCGACCTCTCGCCCCTCGAAGCGAGCGATCTGAGCAACGATGTGAGCGGCCGCACCGAACCCATAAAGCCCGATCTGCTTGGCCGAGCCACACATGCGCAAGGCGCGATAGCCGATCAGGCCCGCACAGAGCAGCGGCGCAGCCTCGGCGTCGGTGAAGTCACCGACGATGGGAAAACAGAACCGTTGATCGGCGACCGCATATTCGGCGTAGCCGCCATCGAGCTGATAACCGGTGAACCCCGCCTCGCCACACAAGTTCTCGGCACCACTGCGACAGTGCCGACAGGTGCCGCAGGTGGCGCCGAGCCAGGGCACGCCGACACGAGATCCCAGCAGCGCGTCGTCCACGCCTTCACCGACCTCGACGACGGTGCCCACGATTTGATGTCCCAAAACGAGGGGCAGCTTGGCGTCAGGCAGCTCGCCGTCGATGACGTGCAGATCGGTCCGGCACACGCCGCAGGCCGATACTTTCAGCTGAAGCTGGCCAGCGGCCGGCCGCGGTACAGCCATTCGAGTCAGCGCTAGCGGCTCGCCGACCCGTCGAAAGACCATCGCGCGCATAGACTGCAACTGAGGTTCGAGTCGAGCCACCAACACTCCCAAGCCAGCGTGGATTCAGCCTCCGCGCACGCAGCGGAAGCCGAGATCGACGGCCCGACTGTCTGGCGGCAGGTGCCCCCGGCTGGTGGGGCGCACAGCTTCGCTTCC
>JAUVCD010000199.1 GCA_030590865.1 Myxococcales bacterium
CCGCCGCCCTCGCCCCTCGCGATAAGGACTCCGAGTAGCTCTGCTTGCGGGACGCGACGGACTAGTCCGCCGCCTTTTCGCTGGTGCCGCTCTCTCAGGGGCGGGGTCGGGGTGTCCCTGGGTTGACACCCCGACACCGCCCCTGAGAGCGCGGCACCAGCGACAAGGCGGCGGACTAGTCCGTCCCGTCCCGCAAGCAGAGCTCCTCGTATTCCTTCTCGAGAGGGGCGAGGGCGGCGGCCGGCACGCCGATGCCAATCCGGGTCTTGCTGTTGGCGCAAGCGAGCTTGCACTCCTGCTCCTGTCCCTCTTCGATCTTCTTCTTGTTGTCGTCGCTGTAAATCTCGGCACAGGTCCGCACGGCCATCAGAATGCCGTCGGTGATCTCGGCCTGGCTGCACTGAGCCTTGACCGCGAGCATGTGAATCGCGGCCAGCTTGCGCACCTCGGGATCGGCCTTCTCGAAAGCCTTCCAGACGGCTTCGGCCTCCCCATGGGCGGCCTTGCAGTTGCTGATCACGTCGGTGGTGGTGGCCTTCTCGTCCTTCAGCGTGGCCCAGTGGATCAGCTCGAGCTTGCCCGGGCCGAGCGCCTGTTGATACGGCGCAATCTTCTTCTTCGCCGTCTCGGTAACTGCGTCAGGGCCGATCATAGGGAAGGCCTTGGTCGCGCCGGCCGCCTTCGCTTCCTTCGCAAGCCCTTCCAGCAGCTTCGCGAAGGCCATCACCTCGGCCTCACACTTCTCGACCGCAGGCATCTCGTCAGGGGTGGCGCAGAGCTTGGTGACTTTGATGAGTCCTGGAACCAGGCTGGCCAGCACCTTCGACTTGGAGCGCCTGAACTTCTGGCTCGTTGCGTTGGTGGCGTGACGGATTTCGTCCGCCGCATGGAACGAGGCCTTCACCTGATCGTAGCGGCGCTTGGGCGCGTACTTCTCCCCCTTGTCATCCGGCTGCTTCAGATAAGGGAGGTAGGCTGAGATGAGCCCAATGGGCTCGATCAGCGCCGTAATGGCCTGCTCGTAGTCTGCTTTACCAACCTCGGCGTTGGCCTTGCCATCATTGCCGTTGCAGCCTGCGCAGCAAGCGACCGTCATCGAAATGGCTGCCAGCGTGGTCCATTGTTTCACAGGTGCCGTCCTTTGCTCCGCTGTATCCCCAGTTTGAGGGGCTAGACGACGTATTCGTCACCGTCAAGCACTGGCGCCGATCCAACCGGCGCGGGCCCCAGATCTGCTAGGATTCGCTTGCCGTGGCGGTGGTTCCCAAAGACGCCGCCAACCGAACAGCTGCCTGCGAAGCACATCCATGCGCATCGCTCTGCTTTATCCACCACCGTGGAAGATCCCACCGCCGGGAGAGCCTCCCGATCTGAGTGGCGACGGCCCCCCTGAAGGCTTCGAAGCCAGCGATCTCGATGGCGACTTTCATCAGGTGCCCTACGGCTTGCTCACCCTGGCCACTGAGGCACTGGGCAAGGGCCATCAAGTCAAGGTCCTCAACCTCTCAGCATTTCCCTGGCAGCAGGTGGAGCAGACCCTCGCCGAGCTCGATGCCGATCTCTTCGGTCTGTCGTGCTGGACGGCAAACCGCCGCGGCGTAGCCCTGGTCGCCCAAGAGATCCGCGCTCGTCACCCGACCACCCACATCGTAGTGGGAGGCCCTCACGCCACCGCTCTGGGTCCTGAGCTGCTCGCTCACACATCAGCGATTGTCACCGTGGTGGTGGGAGAGTCCGAGGTGACCTTCATGGAGCTGGTGGCCAGAGTCGACGCGAAAAAGCCTACCCGAGCCATCGCCGGCACCGTCTACCGGGACGGCGAGCAGGTGACGCGGGGACCCAAGCGAGCTGCGATCGGCGATCTCGACCAGCTGACCCCGCCTCATGAGCACTTCAGCAGCCACATCATGATGACCTCCCGCGGTTGCCCCTGGGCGTGCACCTTCTGCGGTGCCCAGTCAGCCTGGGGTCGGGGATTTCGCAGCCACTCGGTCTCTTACGTGCTCGACGCGCTCGAGCGAGCCCTGGAACGCCTGCCAGTGAAGATGATCGCCATCAAGGACGACACCTTCACTACCGATCGCAAACGGGTGCTCGCCCTGTGCCGCGGCATCCGCGACCGGGGGCTCCGCTTCTTGTGGAGCTGTGACACCCGGGTGGACATGCTGGATGCCGAGCTCCTGCGCGAGATGCGCCTAGCAGGCTGTCAGCGACTCAGTCTCGGCGTGGAAACCGGCGCGCCGAAGATCCTGGCGACGATCGACAAGAAGCTCACGATCGACGACGTCGTCGTGGCCACCGATCTGGCCAAACAGCAGGGCATCAAGGTGCGGTACTTCATGATGCTGGGCAACCGCGGCGAGACCGCCGAGACCTTCCAGCAGACCCTCGATTTTCTCGAAGTGGCCAGACCTCACGAGGCCATCTTTTCGTGCCTGTCCATCTATCCAGGAACCACCGACTTTCGAGATGCTGAAGCAGCGGGTTGGCTGGATCGCGAGGTCTATTTCAGCGGCACCTTTCAAGAGCTCAAGACCCCCTTCGACGCATCGAAGCGAGTCACCGAGATGATGAGCACTTGGTTCGAAGAGCACCGGGGGCTGCAGCAGCTGCACCATGACGGCGTCGATGACTACCTGGCGATCCTCGGACGCCTCGGTGACCACCACGCCGCCCATTTGGATCTCGGCGGTGCCTATTTCCACGCCGGTCAGCTCGACCTGGCGGAGCATCACCTACGGCGGGCCTTGGACTTGGCCCTGCCCACACCTGGCGTGGCGCTCAACACCCTGGCGTGCATCGCCTTCGAGCGAGGTGACGTCCAAGGAATGATGGATCGCTTCTCCGAGGCGGTCGCACAAGATCCCCAGCACTATGGACTGGTCCGAAACGTCGAGGCCGCACGAGCCTGGTTCCGCCACGATGGCCCAGCCCGGGGCTTGCCCCTCGAGCTTCACGCCCATCACGATTTCCAGCTGCTCGAGCGCACCGCGCAGCCGACGCTGCCCGGCCCGCTGCCACCCGATTTTGCGGCTTGGGCGCCGGCGGAACAGGACTGATTAGACCCTGACGCCCCGTTCCTGTCTTGCAGCCCAGCGGCGTGCCTCGTAACACCGCAAGCCATGGCACAGAGCCACGGTCGACAGAAAAGAGCCGCAAAGCAAAAGAAACGCCGCCAAGCGCGCAAGGAGGCCAAGGCACGGCAAGCACCCAAGCCGGAGCAGCGCCGAGCCGAGCCCCCGAAGCGCAGCGGCCCCCACGGCAAACCATTGCACGCCGAGCTCGCCGCCGAGATCGGCTACGACGCCAACCGGGTGCTCGGCTCACAGCAGTGGCTCGCCCTGGACGAGCGAGAACAGCTGGCACGGGTCGCGACCTACCACGAGCGCGCCCTACCCTCCCACCAACAGCCTCCATCCATCCCAAGACATGCCGGGATGCACGTCATCGTCGAAAACCAGCTCGCCTCAGGCGAGCCGCCCGAGACCAGCGCGGCCCTCCAGCGGCTGTTCGCCGAGGGCCTCAGCCGCCACGACGCGCTCCACGCCATCGGCTGGGTGCTGACCGAGCACATGGGCCAGGCAATGAAAGCCCAAGAGCCAGTCGACGCCGAACGATACGCCCAGGACTTGTCCCAGCTCACCGTGGACCGGTGGCTCTCGAAGGCCGCCGACAAGCCATGACTGACCAGAGAGTTGCGTTCATCACCGGAGGTGCCAGGGGCATTGGACGGGCGATTGGCCTCGAGCTCGCCTGTGCCGGCTGGCACATCGCCCTCTGCTATCGCACGAGCAAGGACGACGCTGAGGCCACCTGCGCTTCGATCAAGGCACAGAAGGCCGAGGCCCTGATGGCCCAGTGCGATGTGTCCGACCCAGTGGCAGTCGCCGAGCTGGTCGACCGGGTGCAGAACAAGTGGGACCGTATCGACGCTGTCATCAATTGCGCCGGACCGTTCCGGCGCGCCAAGATCCTCGAGGAGACGGTGGGTGGCTGGCGTTCCATGTTCCAGAACAACCTCGACCCGGTGTTCTTCACGGCCAAATTCGCCGCCCCTGGGATGATCGAGCGAAAGTGGGGACGGATCATCAGCTTTTCACTCGCCAATGCGGACCACATTGCGGCCAACACCGCCATCACCGCCCACTTTATTGCCAAGAGCGGCGTGCTGAGCCTGTCCCGCGCGCTAGCCAAAGAGCTGGCGCCTCATGGCGTGACGGTCAACTGCATCTCTCCTGGGTTCATCGACTCGAAGAGCACGCCGCGAGCAGAGCTCGATGAGGTGACGACGCGGATTCCGGCGGGCTATGTCGGCAGCCTCGACGACATTCTGGCGGCGACCCGATTCCTGCTGTCCGAACAGGCCCGCTACATCACCGGCGCCAACCTTCAGGTCAGCGGGGGTTGGGGGCTCTGACCGTAGTCTTGGGTTCTCTGTTCAGGGCGTGAAGGCGTCGGTTACCGCAAAAGGTCCCTGGGCATAAGGCACGGTGAAGTGGTGGGGCGTGCCCTCGATGGCTAGCGTGCTGCCGCCCTTGACGATCCGGTAGTGATAGGTGAGCCGCGTGCCCGCCGCGATGCTGGTCGTAATCGTCATGCCGTTCAAGGCGACCGGTGTGGCGAAGGGCCCGCCGCCGTCGCTCTGGATGGTCAGCTCGACGCCTGGATCGAGGGTGACGTTGGTGACGGCGAAGCTGACCTGCTGCGCCCCCTCGACGAGGCCGAGCGACGCGGGCGCTGGCGCGTTGTAGGTGTCGAGCAACTCGGCGAACTTTCCTTCGAAACGGTCGGCGAGGTGAGCGTCGTCGATGACCACCAGGGTCTCGTCGTTGTAATAGAAGCCGAGGTTGGTCCAGTTGGTCGACCCCATCAGCACCAGCTGGTGATCGACCACCAAGAACTTCGAATGCATCTCGGCGTAATTGCCGCCAGTGGCATGCGCGAGGATGACCGGGATGGACGCGGCCACCAGGGTCTCGTCGGCCAGGGCCTGGGGATCGGTCGCCTGCACCTCGTCCAGAACCACGACCACGTCCACCCCGCGACCTTTGGCGGCGATCAGGGCGTCGATGATGCTGGTGGAGTTGAGCTGGAACATGGCCACCAGGGCGGTCGACTGGGCGCCATCGAGAGCGTTGACGACGCGGTTGTAGAGCCCGTCTTCCGGCCCCATCCACACCTTGAGTGGCGGATTGCCGGTGTAGGGTGTGCTCTGGGCGGTGCCTGCCGCGATGAGCTCGTCGAACTCGACCTGGTAGCGCGCCGCCAGTGCCGAATCGTCGAACGTCAAGAGATCCTCGTCGCTGACGTTGAGCGCCGTGTAGGAGTAGTTGGCCGAGCCGGTCATCACGCGATGGCCGTCGATCACGGCAAACTTGTCGTGCATGGTCGCATCGGTGGCGAGGGTATTTTCGATGAGCGTCACCGGCACCCCGAGCTGGGTCAACTCGTCGGCCATGGTGTTGTAGGACTGCGCCTGCTGCTTGTGATCGAGCAACACGTGGACGTCGAGGCCGGCGGTGACCTTCTGATCCAGGAGGGTCTTCACTGCCGGCAAGCGAATGTTGAAGAACGCGAGTCGAATCGACGTCTGAGCCGCCGACAGCTGGGCAAGGACGCGGTCCTCGATACTATCAAGGGGAGCGAAATGGACCGAGGTCGACAAGGTCGGTTGGTGCCAGCTGAGCACGCCGTCATCCACCGTGTAGCCGGTCAGCGACCCACCGTTCGGCCCGCCTGGCGTCCCTAGATCGCCATCGCCATAAACGAGCACGGCCAACGACCAGTTGGCTCCCTCCGCGTTGTCCAACGCCGGGTCGTTTAGCTCGATGCTGATCCCTGGCGTGTTGAGCGGCCAGGGCGCAGCGACGCCGTAAGCTACGCTGTCGACCAGGGCAGCTGATTCATCGTCGAGCATCACCGAATCGCCACCGTTGACCAGAGCGAAGTCGTCACCGTAGGTGTAGTCGGCGGCGACACCACCGTTGACCTGAGCGTCGCCGTTGCGCGCCAAGACGGCATAGCCGCCAGGCGCCACGACCAAAGCTGAGCCGATGGTGTGGCTGTTGCTGCCCCCGTCGTGCAGCGTCCAGCCTTCGAGATCGGCGCTCGTGCCACCGGCGTTGAACAGCTCGATCCACTCACCGACGTCGTCGAAGACCGCGTTGGGGTTGACCATGATCTCGTTGATCACGATGTCGGCAACCGTCGCCGTCCCTCCAGACCCGGCGCTTCCGCCTGCCCCACCAACGCCCCCTGTCCCAGCGGTGCCCCCAGTGGCCCCTGAGCCTCCAGAGCCTGAGGTGGTGTTGACCAGGGTGGTCTCATCACCGCCACAGCTGAGGGCCGCCGAGGAGACGAGCCAGAGGAGTAGACCGAACCAACCGAAATCTCGCTGCGCCACGGCCGACGGGGTTAACAGCCCGGTCAGGCGCGCGCAACGGTTTGCCCTCCGCCGGGGCAACCCCCAAGGGGCAAAAACCTGTGGCGACGTCGCGCCTGGCTCGTGCCATACTGCCGCTCTCAGCATGCAACCAGGCGACGTCGTGGCCGGGCGGTTCGAGGTCGAGCGCACGGCGGGCGCGGGCGGCATGGGGACCGTGTACCGTACGCGCGACCTGACGACCGGTGAGCCGGTGGCGCTGAAGACCATCCGCAAGCCGAACGAGGAGCATACGCGGCGCTTCCTCAAAGAAGCCGAGGTCCTTTACAAGCTGCGGCATCCGACCATCGTCCGCTACGTCGCCCACGGTCATACCGAAACGGGCGAGCTGTTTCTGGCGATGGAGTGGCTCGAAGGCGAGAACCTCTCCCAGCGGTTGAAGCGCTCGGCTCTCAGCCTCAACGAGGCCTACAAGCTGGCCCTGGGCTGTGCCGAAGCCATTGGTGTGGCCCACGACCGCGGCGTGCTGCACCGAGACATCAAGCCAGGCAACATCTTCCTGGTCGATAAGGACATGGCACGGGTGAAGCTGGTCGACTTTGGACTGGCACGGGCCGCTGAGGCCAGTCACGGGCTGACCATGACCGGCGAGCTGTTGGGTACCCCGGGCTACATGGCACCCGAGCAAGCGCGGGGAGACAGAGACATCGATCCACGGGCCGACGTCTTTGCCCTCGGCTGCGTGCTCTACCGCTGTTTCACCGGCAGGCGTGCATTCGAAGGAGAAGATGCCTTGGCGGTGCTCGCCAAACTGGTCCTCGAGGATCCGCCGGGAATCAAGACGCTCCGGCCAGGGATACCGACTGAGCTCGATGAGCTGGTGACGCGGACGCTGGCCAAGGCGCGGGAGAAGCGCCCCACCGACGGCCATGCCTTGCTGGGCGAGCTCTTGGCCCTGCAGAACCTGATCGACGAGTCGTCGCTATCCATGATCGAACCCGTGGCGGTGATGGAGAGCTTGCCCTCCATCACCGTCAGAGAGCAGCGGGTGATGTGCCTGGTCCTGGCCCGCATCGACGACGGGGCAATCCAGCAAAACAACGACTTTGCCGCGCCTCAGGTTCAGGAACGGGTCAACATGCTGCCCGCGGCCGTTCAGCCTTTCGGGGGCGAGATCGAACAGCTCATCGACGGCACCCTGCTAGTGACGGTGGGCAGCTCCACCCCTGCCGAACAGGCCACCCGCGCCGGACGCTGCGCCATGGCGATGCGCGCCGTGCTCGGCGGCGTACCGCTGGCGCTCACCGCCGGGCGAGGCATCGTCGCCAAGGGCGCGCTCTTAGGCGATGCCATCGATCGGGCGGCCACGCTGCTCGCGCTCGGCCAGCCGGGGCTCATCCGCTTGGACGACGCCGCCGCCGCCTTGATGCGCGGTCGCTTCGACATCGAGCGGGACAGCGACGGTTATGTGCTCACCGGCGTGCAGTACGAAGAGGAGCACACCCGCAAGCTGCTCGGCAAACCCACCAATTGCGTGGGTCGGGCACGAGAGCTGCGCAACCTGGAAGCGCTCTTCGAGGAGTGTGTATCCGAACCGGTGGCTCGCGCCGTCCTGGTGACCGCTCCTGCTGGGGTCGGCAAGTCTCGTGTCCGCCACGAGTTTCTGCTGCGCCTGACGTCCCGGGGGGTGGTGGTCGACGAAGACGGCGACGAGAGCCCCTTCCAAATCTGGTTGGGCCGTGGCGATCCGATGAGCGCCGGCTCGGCCTTTCATATCGTCGCCAACGCCGTGCGTCAGGCCACCGGGGTACGGGCTGGCGAGACGCTCGAGCTGCGGCGCCGCAAGCTGTTCGATCGGGTGGCCCAACGAATCGCGCCTAGCGAACAACGACGGATCGCCGAGTTTCTGGGCGAGCTACTGGGTACGCCTTTCGACGACGAAGGCAGCGTTCAGCTCCGTGCCGCTCGCCACGACCCCATGCTGATGGGTGACCAGATGCGCCGCGCCTTCGAAGACTTCATCGCCGCCGAGTGTCGCCGCGAGCCGGTACTGATGGTGCTCGAAGATCTACATTGGGGCGATCTGCCCTCCATTAGTTTCATCGACGCGGTGCTCCGCAACCTGCGGGACGAGCCCTTCATGGTGCTGGCCTTTGCCCGCCCCGAGGTCCACGAGCTGTTCCCCAATCTCTGGGCCGAGCGTGATCTCCAAGAGATTCGACTCAGCCGTTTGACCCGCAAGGCCTGCGTCAAGCTCGCCCGCCAGGTGCTGGGGAAAGATGCGACAGACGAGCTGATCGAACGGGTCATCGGGCAGGCAGAGGGCAATGCCTTCTATCTGGAAGAGCTGATCCGAACCGTGTCGGACGGCAAGCGCGGCAAGCTGCCCGAGTCGGTACTCGCCATGGTGCAGTCCCGAATGGAGGCACTCGACGCCGAAGGGCGCCGAGTGCTCCGAGCCGCCAGCGTGTTTGGTCAGGTGTTCTGGAGGGGTGGGGTCGAACAGCTAGTGGGCAAGACAGGCGCCGCAACGCTCAACGATTGGTTGGTGGATCTGACGGACCGCGAAATGATCACCAAACGCTCGGAGTCCAAGTTTCCGGAGGAAACCGAGTTCACCTTCCGCCACTCGCTACTGCGGGAAGCCGCCTACGCAGCGCTCACCCACAACGATCGCGAGCTGGGACACCGGCTCGCAGGCAGCTGGCTCGAGGACGCCGGTGAGGTCCAGGCAGTGGTGCTGGCTGAGCATTACGAACGAGGCGACGACGCCGTCCATGCCATTGGTTGGTATCGCCGGGCCGCCGAGCAAGCCCTGGAGGGCAATGACCTGGAGGCAGCAGTCGCCCACGCCGAGCAAGGGGTCACCTGCGGCGCTGAAGGAGAAACCCTCGGGCAGCTGCGATTGCTGCAGGCCGATGCTCACCGATGGCGCGGCGAGTTCGCCGAGATGGAGTCCTGCGCCGGCGTGGCCATGCAAGAGCTGCCTGATGGCACAACCCAGTGGTGTAAAGCGGCCGCCGAGCTCGCGGTCGCCTGCCGCGCCCTCGGCAAGTACGACCAGCTCGTAAGCGTTGCCGAAGAGCTGTCCAAGTTGATTCCTCAACGAGAGCATCGCGCCGCCTATGTCGAGGCTGCCGCTCGGGCTGCGATGCAACTGTTCATCATTGGCTGGGCAGCCAACGGCGACGCGCTCATCGCTCGGGTCGAGCAGGCGGAGCGCTCCCTCGCCGAGGTGGCGCCTTCGGCGGTCGCGTGGATCCATCACGCAAGAGCCTTCGGGTCCCTATTCGCAGGCGATCCTGGTGCTTACCTGCAACGGTGTGAGCAAGCGGCATCCCAGTTCGAACGAGCCGGCGATCTCCGCAGTGTCACTAACGCATTGGTGCACGTTGGTTTCGCCTACATCGAGGTCGGCGGGTACCGAGAGTCGGAGATCGCGCTGCGCGAGGCGCTGGCCGGCGCGGAGCGGATGGGCCTGCACAATGTGGTCGCCACCTCGAAGCACAACCTGGGCATGGCCCTCGCTCGACTTGGGGCGCTCGACGAGGCGGCCGTCGTGGAAGCCGAAGCCATTCGCCTGGCCGTGGCGCAGGCGGATCGCCGCACTGAGGGCGCCTCGCGCCACTACTTCGCCATCATCAGGGCGCTTCAGAACGACAATGACCAGGCCGAGAGCGACGCTCTCGGGGCCGCCGAAGCCCTCAAGGTGGCGCCCCCGCTGAGAGCGCACGCCCTGGCCACTGTGGGGCATATTCGGCTCGCTCAGCAGCGGCCGCAGGAAGCCTTGACCGTAGCCCGCGAGGCAATGGAGCTGTTGGACTCGCTCGGCGGCATCGAGGAAGGGGAGACCAAAGTGCGGCTGGTCCACGCCGAAGCCCTCGATGCTACGGGTGATCACGATGGTGCCTGCGAGGCCATCAGCGTCGCGGCCAAGCGACTCTGGGAGCGAGCCAGCAAGATCAAAGACGAGACCTGGCGCACCAGTTTCCTCGAGCAGGTACCGGACAACGCGCGCACCTTGGCGCTAGCCGCAAGCTGGACGCCCAACCAGACGCCTACGTCCTAATGTTGCGCCCCCAGCGCGCCGAGGCAGAGCCCGGCGTAAGAAACCCGGCCTTAAAAACCAGCGCCACCAAAAACCAGCGCTACCAAAAAGGAGTGGACGTATGGAAACAGCGGCAAAGAGGCGCTGATCGACTACATCGCGTCAATGCTCTGTCGATGGTAACCTGAGGTGTTGGGTATAGAGCCGAGGAGCATGTTGATGAATCAAGGATGGATCTACGGTGGGCTGGTCGCGTTGTTCGCCTTGCAGGCAAGCTGCAGTGGCACCGACGACACGGGGACGACGGACCCCGCGCAATGCCCAGAAGGCAACATGGTCGGAGACGTTTGCGCTGGCGTTCCGATGGGCGAGCTCTGCTCGACTGACGTTTGTGTGCTCGAGAATCATCAGTGCGACGAAGTCGTGAGTGTCACGGCCGCTGATTACGAGGTGAAGATTGCCGCCGCGTCATCAGGCAGCTGCATTGCCCTGATGCCTGGCGTCTACGGCGCCATTGTATTGCCCGCAGGGGTGAGCCTCTTCGGCAGGGGGGCTGCTCACGTCGAGGTTCGCTCGGTGAGCGTCACCGGCGGTTCGAGCGCGATGATAAGAGGCATGACCATCGAGGCGGGCATGCTCTACCTCGACACCCAGGACATCACGGTAGACGCGGTCGACATCCGCCACTCGCCAGGTGATGGCGTCGAGTTGGCGACTGGCGCCACGGCGAGCATCACCCGGTCGAGCATCTCCGGCGCAGTGCGCTACGGCATCGTTGGCTTCGACGCTGGCTCCCTCAATCTCCAAGATACCTTGGTAAGCTCGGACCAAGGCCCTGGCATGTGGGCCCAGTGCAGCGGCGGCTGCGATTGTGTGGGCACCGTCAACGTTACGATGACGAACGTGGCCTTCATTGGCAATAGCTTGGTGGGCGTGTCGCTCGTCGGCGTCGACGCCTTGATGTCGAACGTCGAGATCCGCGACACCACCGTCGGAGCCAACTTCGAGGCAGGCGGCGGCCTATCCATCTCCGGATGCTCGCAAGTGGATGCGACGGACGTGCGCATCAGCAACAACGCCGACTTCGGCCTATTGATCGATGACTCGGCGTTCGATGCCGAACGGCTCGACGTGTCCGGCAATCTGCGGGGCGTCTGGATTCAACACATCGGCCTGTCGACCTCTCAACCGGTGATCTTGCGCGAAGCCTCGATCAGCGACAACCAAGGCGTCGGCATCGGCATTGATGGTCAGTCGGTCGGCGTCACGGTCGAGAACTCGGACGTGACCGAGACCCGATCCATCGCCCTTCCCGTCCTGGTCGGTGGGGTGAGCGCCAGCGTCGAAGAGGTTGGCGATGGCATCGCCTGGCTCGACGGCTCACAGGTCATGCTCAACTCTGTGACCGTCTCGTCCAGTGCTCGTGCCAGCATCCTGATCGACGGCCCAGTCGGCCCCAATAGCTCGATCGCAAACGTGACCCTCTCAGGTGGCGACGAGGCCCTCGGCATCCTCCAGCAGAACCTGCCGCCTGGTGGCGAGGAGCCCAGCGTAGCGGGCAACACCGCACCGAGTGTCACGACCGATCCGTCAGAGCATTACTCGATTCCTGGCGACGTCGCAGTGCCCCCAGGGATCTGACTGACGGCACAACCGTAATCAGATAGAGCGGGCGCGGTCCACTGGGCTGCGCCCGCACTGATTTGGCCACGCGCCGTTGACGGCAATGGAGGCTCTTGTGGAAGACCGTCTCAGAGAGCTAGAGATCAAAATCACCTACCAGGACCAACTACTCGAGACGCTCAACCAAGTCATCATCGAGCAAGGCAAGGAAATCGAAGGGCTTCGAAAACAGGTCGCCCTGCTGGCCGATCGGTTGCAGGCGGCGGCCGAGACCGAGGAGCCGGCCAACGATCCTCCGCCACACTATTGATTGATTCTGCCATGAGCGGCTCCTATGGGTGACCCCATGGTGACTCCAGAGCAGCTCTACCGGTGGCTGGCGGCCTTGGGCGTAGACTTCTATGCCGGCGTGCCTGACTCACTTCTCAAGGCGTTCTGCGCGTATGTAACCGACCATGCGCCGCCAGGCCGCCACGTCATCACGGGCAACGAGGGCGGCGCCATCGCGCTCGCCATGGGCTACCACCTGGCGACCGGCCGCATCGGAGCGGTCTACCTACAGAATTCGGGGCTCGGCAACGCGGTCAATCCGCTTACGTCCCTGGCCGACCCGGCCATTTATGGCGTGCCGATGTTGCTGGTCATCGGTTGGCGCGGCGAGCCGGGCCACAAGGACGAGCCCCAACATGTTCAGATGGGGCAGGTGACCCGGGCCACGCTCGAGGCGATCGGAGTACCGCACACCGTGCTGCCCGCAGAGCCCGGTGACGCCGAAGCGGCGGTCAAGGCTGCACTGGCAGACGTGGTCGAGCGACAGGCGGCTCATGCCCTCGTCATTCGCAAGGGGACCTTTGAGAGCTATGCACTCCAAACCAAGGTGGCCCAGCCCTACTCGACCACCAGAGAACATGCCATCGAGCAGCTCGTCGCGTCGCTGCCCAACGATGCCGTGGTGGTGTCCACCACGGGCAAGCCATCGCGGGAGCTGTTCGAAGTCCGGAAACGTCGAGGCGAGCCGCACCAGGATTTTCTGACCGTCGGCGGAATGGGGCACGCCTCTCAAATCGCGCTTGGGCTGGCCATGGAATGCCCAAACCGTCCAGTCTATTGCCTCGATGGCGATGGGGCCGTGCTGATGCACTTGGGCGGACTGGCGACCATCGCCACCGTGGCACCGGCCAACTACAAGCACGTGGTAGTCAACAACGGCGCCCACGACAGCGTCGGAGGTCAACCCACCATCGCCTTCAAGGTCGACCTCTGCGCCGTGGCCAAAGGCTGCGGCTATCGAAGCGCCCGGCGGGTCACCGAGGCGGACAAGCTCGAAGCGGCGCTGGCAGAGCTCCGCGAGTCACCAGGACCGGCGCTGGTCGAAGTGCGCGTCAAAACGGGTTCCCGAGCCGACCTCGGCCGACCGACGATGACGCCCCAAGAGCTCAAGCAGGCAGTCCGCGACTACGTCTCCTAGTTGCTGGCCCGACACCCCCTTTTTCGCGCGAAGCGGTTTTGGGGTGGGGCCCCGCTGACGAATCCCCACATTTTTCGCAGCGGCGAGAAACGAAATCGATCACTTAGCGCGCAGCGCG
>JAUVCD010000346.1 GCA_030590865.1 Myxococcales bacterium
GCGCCCAAGCGTACCCATCGACGGAAGCAGCATCCTCGCCTCCGATATCCCCCGGTGGCTCGAGCTGTTCGCCGTCGGCTCGGACGTGGAAGGGACGGTCACGCTGAGCGGCACAGCCGCGGAGGGCGCTGGCGTAACCGAGGAAATCGTCTTCGACGGCACGCTACAGACCTACGTGAGCGCGGTGCCCACTGCCGAGGTCACCGCCGGCGCCGTGGAAGACTCGAGCCAGCATTGGCAAACGGACCAATGGCTCAACTACCAGGTCCACATCAGCTGCGGGGGCAGCTCAGAAACGGCGCTGATCACCGGCAACGATGCCCACACCCTGTTCGGGAGCTTCACCCCCTGCTCGGCCTGGCAGTACACGGTGCAGCGTCCGCTGGGCAACTCGTATCTGCACTGGATCCAGATTGACAGCATCACCACGTCCGACCTGGACGCCGATGCCTTCACCGTGTCCGTCCCCCACTACTTCGACGCCGAAGACGCGTCCGGTCGACTCGCCACCTTCGCCCCCCACACCGACTCACGGGACGACGGCTACCGCAGGCGCCCCGACTTGGGTCAGTACACCCTGAACATCGAAGCGAGCCAGCCCGAGCTGCTCACCCATTTCCTCAACGTCATCAGCCTGAAAGATCCCGACCAGCCGCGGCCTGCGGTGTCGCTCCTGGAGGCAAGCAACGCCGCCGGCGCCGTCATCGCCGGGCGCTTCGTCGTCTTCGCCAAGGAGCGCTCCCCGCTCGACGATTTGTCCATCCCCGTGGCCAGCTCGGGTCCACTGCAGGGCCTGGTCGTCGATCTCGCGCCGGACACGGCCTACTACTACGCCTTCACGGCCGGCACCTTGGAGCTTTCGTCCACCGACATGGGTGGCAGCCAGAGCGTGACGAGCTCATCGATGGGCACCGCCTCGATCAGCTTGCCCTAGCTCGCCCTTGGCCCAATCGCTCGCTGTCGCGAGCTAACCGGATCAGATTGCGTGGTGCTGGATTTGTCCACCTAGGCTGGACGGCGCTTGTCCCACATTGGATTCCATGCACTTACAGGTGGCATCCGTCTTGCAATACCAAACAGCAGGATTCTGACGAGACTGTCGCTGACTGGGGTCAAGCCATGTGGAAAACGCTCATCGTAATCGTCGCTGCCGCCACCAATCTCGCAGCCTGCGCGCCCACTCTGAGTGAGCAGCCCGCTACCGCCAGCGCCGCCGACACGATGGCGACCTGCCCGAGCCAGTCGACTGACCTGCCAGGAGCATGGGTCATCGAGGGCTTCGGAAGCAAAGGCGATCCCCAGCTCATGATCACCGAGCAACGGCCCATCGTTCGCTGCGCCCAGGGCCTGCCCGTAGCCCGCACCGCGACGCTGGCACCCCTTCAGTAGGCGCCTCGACGATCAGATCTCTTCCTCGTCACCGAGGGCCACCGTAGGAGCCGGCAGCGCCAGCTTGCGCACCCGGAACCACTCGGTGTCCACCCAGCCGGTTCCATCCGAGCTGTTGGCTAGCGGAATGCCCAGCTGCACCGCTTCAGCCAAAGTCCCCAAGGTGATCTGGTCGCCCAGCTGAATCCAGATGGCTCCGTCCAGAGAATAGAGCGTGCTGACGATGGCGCCGAAACGCTGCATGCCGACGTACTGAGGGAACGTCTCTGCGCCGGGCATCTCGTTGTCGAGGGTGTCGCCATTGTCGGTGGTCCGCCACGACGTAAACCGCGCTCGTGGATTGTTGCGGATCGAGATCATGGCGTTCTTCGAGCCTGCCGTCTCGGTCTCCCGAACCATCAGCCCGCCGATCTTCGACGGCCCGCCGATACTGCCCCCCGAATCTTTGATCTCCGCCTCGACGGCGAAGTCACCGATCATGGTGCGGCGCAGAAACACACAGTTGTCCGCCGTACCACCGATGTCTTGAGCGGCGCCGGTCAGCCGAATCGCGCCATTGGCCTCCTGCACGCTGCCACTGGTGGCGCCGCCGATCTCCGAGACCATCCAGGTCGCGTCAACGATATCGTCCTCGAAGTCGTCGAAGAAATCGAACACCAAGCTGCCGTTTTCCGGTGGGCCAACCGCCTCGCTGTCGCCGTAATAGACATAGTAGGGCCCGACCCCGACCTGGGTCCGGAACCACACCGTCGTGGTGGCCGAGTTCCACGATGAGGCTGGGTCGAGCACCCGATCGATCTCCGTCTCTTCGGTGCCCGCGCCGAAGAAGAACCGCAGATCAGCGCCGTCCTCGGCCGACTTCTCATCGGTGACGAGCTGAGCATGATCGATGGTGATGGACAGCGAGTACCCTTCAGGCGCCGTCTCGCCGATGGTGATGGCCCGCCTGAAAAGGAACGACTTGGGGACCGACGAGCCGCCGCCAGTCCCGTCATCGTCGTCGTCCCCCTCCGCACCTGTTGCGCAGGCGCCTGTGACCCACGCGCACAGGGCTGCCGAGAGGATTGCCACCCAAGTCGTTTTCGAAGCCATCGCGGAGATCATAGTACGACCCGCCCCCCATGCCACTTCCTAGCAAAGCGCAACCGTACCCCACAGGTACCGGACGGTGGTATCATGGGAGTAACGCCTCCAGCACAGGCTGGCCCGATCACTCCGATGCCCCATTCTCATCATTGGCTCCCGCTCCTACTCGCCACTGCGCTGCCCGCCTGCGGCGGAACGAAAGACGAGCCCTTGCCGCCGCCACCGGAGCCTGAGCCAACGGGCTGCCAGGCCGGTGAGCTCGAGCTGGCCGATGGCTGCAAGCCCGCGGGCATCCCAAGTTGCGCTGAAGGTTTCGTCAGCGATGAGGTCGGAGGCTGCCTGGCGGTCCTACCCGACACCCTCTGCCCCGAAGGCACCATGGCCGTACCGGGCGAGACGAGCTGTCGCGAGGTGGCGCCCTGCGCCGAAGGGACCTGGGGTGACATCCCGGTGGCCAGTGACACTCAACACGTCGACGGAGCCTACGGTGGCGGCGATAGCGACGGCAGCGCCGCCCGCCCCTGGCAGACGATTGCACAGGGCCTGACCGCGGTGGCGCCTGGCGCCATCGTGGCGGTGGCCGCCGGAAGCTACGCCGAGGAGCTCGACATCAGCGGGAAACCCGTGGTGCTGTGGGGCCGTTGCCCCGCCCTGGTGGAGATCCGAGGGAGCGCATCGGCGGTCACACCGCTGCTCATCAAGGCAGGTGCCAACGGAAGCGCGGTACGTGATCTGGCGCTCACCGGTTCCACTGCTGGGCTGATCAGCTCCGGATCGCTCGACGTCCTAGTCGACCGGGTCTGGATTCACCACACGGCCGAGCGGGGCATCGCAATCCAGGACACCTTCGGCGCCACGTCACTCACCTTGACTCGTTCGCTGATTGAAAACGTCACCGGCATCGGCGCCTTCGCGCTAACTGCCAGCCTCACCATCGAGCAGAGCGTGGTGCGAGGCACCCAGCCCCTCAGCGCTCGGACCGCCGGGATCGGCGCCCAGAGCGGCGCGACCTTGGCCCTGCGCTCATCGCTGGTCGAGCTCAACCACGACGACGGCATCTTCATCGCCAGCTCCGAAGCGCTCATCGAGACGACCGTGGTACGGGACAGCCAACCGACCGCGGAGCTGTGGGGCGGTGGCATCGCCATCCTGCGGGACAACGCCACCCAGGCGCCCTCCAGCGCCACGGTGCGCGACACTCTGGTCGAGCGCAACCACACCTATGGCATCTTCGTCGAGGGCGCGTCGGCCCAGTTCGAGCGCATCGTCGTGCGAGACACCCAACCCCAGGTTGCCGATCAGAGCCTGGGCCCGGGCATCCAAGTCCAGAACTACACCGCGCTAGCCGAGGCTTCGGACGTAACCATCCGCGAGGCCGTGGTGGAGCGAAACCACTACGCCGGAGTGTCCATCACCGGAGCCACCGCCTTCATCGAGTCGGCGATCGTACGGGACACCGTGGCGTCGCCAGCGCTCAACGCGCATGGCCGGGGTGTGGTGGTGTTCTTCGATACTGAGACCCAGATGGGCGCTACGGCCACCGTGCTGGGCTCGGTCGTCGAGCGTAACTACGAAGCGGGCATTTTCGGCCAAGGCGTCGAGCTAACCATCGACCGCACCGCGGTCCGGGACACCCAGCCGCGAGCCCTTGATGCCCTCGCTGGACGAGGCATCAACGTCCAGAGTGAGGATGCCGCCCATCCGTCCCTGCTGACGATGCGGGACTGCCTGCTGGCGAACAACCACAACGCCGCGGCCTTCGTGGCTGGCTCTTTCGCTACCATCGAGCGAACCTCGTTCCGAAACACTGCTGCCGATGTGGCCGAGGGACTGCTCGGCGACGGTCTGATGGTCATCAACTACCCCGATTTTGCCATCGGCAGCACGACCCTGGTCGATTCCACCTTGGAAGCGAGCATCCGCGCCGGGCTCACCAGCTTCAGTGCCCACGTCTCGGTCGGCGGCACCGTGTTTGAGTGCAACACCATCGACATGAACGGCCAGAGCATCAGCACAGAGCCCTATGGTTTCGAAGACCTCTCGGGCAATCTGTGCGGCTGTGCCGACAGCGAGCGTACCTGCCAAGTGCTATCCAGCGAGCTGCAGGCGCCCAGCCCACTCGATCCGTGACGTCCCGCTGTTCGTGAAGGGACAGTGCCGCTGCCCCCTCGCCCTTCGGGCGCCGCGCATTGTGGCTCGCTGCGACTGTGCCTATGGTGCTCCGCCTGCCATATATGGCCATACAAGGGGGCGTCATGACAGCGACTTCGCACAACTCGAGCGATCCGAACGAAAACGTCGTTATTCAGGTGGAGGATGACCGCACCGGCATGAGCCCGCAGACCTTGAAGCGGGCCATGCTCGATCACCTCAAGTTCACCCGCTCGAAAAACCTGACCTCGGCCACTCTGCTCGACACCTTTTTCGCCCTGGCCCACACGGCCCGTGACCGACTGGTCAATCGCTGGATGAAGACCCAGCAGGACTATCAGGAGAAAGACCCAAAGCGGATCTACTATCTGTCCGCCGAATTTCTCTTGGGACGATTCTTGGCGAACAACCTGATCAGCCTGGACCTTTACGATGTGGCCAGCGAGGGGGTGAAGGAATATGGCATCGAGCTGGCCGATCTGCTCGAGCAGGAAACGGATCCCGGCCTGGGCAATGGCGGGTTAGGTAGGCTGGCCGCCTGCTTTCTAGACTCGATGGCCACCCTCGAGCTGCCTGGCTACGGCTACGGCATCCGCTACGAGTTCGGCATCTTCAAGCAAGAGTCGATCGAGGGTTGGCAGGTCGAGCGGCCCGACGCCTGGCTCCGCTACGGCAACCCTTGGGAGATCGCCCGGCCCGAATACACCGTGCCGGTGCACTTCGGCGGCCGAGTCATTGAAAGCACCGACGACGAAGGTCGCCACAAGATGAGCTGGGTGGACACCCACGACTTGCTCGGAGTGCCCTACGATTACCCCATCGCGGGCTATGGCAACAACACGGTCAATACCCTGCGACTGTGGAGCGCCCGGGCCTCGGAAGAGTTCGATCTGCAAGTGTTCAATGATGGGGATTACCGCCGCGCGGTCGAAGAGAAGGCACTCTCCGAGAGCATCTCGAAAGTCCTCTACCCCCAAGACGACTCGGAAGCGGGAAAGGAGCTGCGGCTCAAGCAGCAGTACTTCTTCGTCGCCTGCTCGATCCACGACATCCTGCGGCGGTACCAGAAGAAACACGACACCTTCGACGCCTTCCCGGACAAAGCGGCTATCCAGCTCAACGACACGCACCCGGCGATCGCCGTCGCCGAGCTCATGCGCATCCTCATCGACCGTGAGGGATTGGGGTGGGACCAGGCCTGGGCCATATGCCAGCGCACACTCGCCTATACCAACCACACGTTGCTCCCCGAGGCGCTCGAAAAGTGGCCGCTTTATCTGTTCGAGCGAATGCTGCCACGACATCTGCAGATCATCTACGAGATCAACCACCGCTTTCTCAAGCAAGTCCACGTCTTCGCCCCAGGAGACGATGCTCTCAAGCAGCGCCTTTCGATCATCGAGGAGGGGCAGCAGCAACAGATCCGTATGGCTCACCTCGCGGTGGTTGGCGCCCACAGCGTCAATGGTGTGGCCGAGCTCCATACCAGTCTCGTCCGCTCCCATTTACTTCGAGATTTTGCCGAGATGTGGCCGGAGCGCTTCAACAACAAGACCAATGGTGTGACCCCGCGCCGCTGGCTGTTGCAATGCAATCGCGGGCTCGCACAAGCGATCACCGATCGGATCGGTGATCGATGGATCACCAATCTAGGTGAGCTCGTGGCGCTCGACGCTTATGCAGAGGACGCCCAGCTCGCCGCCGAGCTGCAGACCATCAAGCAAGCCAACAAGAACCGGCTGGCCGCCATCATTGCCGAGCGCAATGGCGTCTCGGTCAACCCCGAGTCGATGTTCGACGTCCAGGTCAAGCGCATCCACGAATACAAACGGCAGCTGATGAACTGCCTCCACGCCATCGTACTGTACCGACGGCTCAAGCTCGGCGGCGAGACCATCACGCCCCGTACCATCATCTTCGGCGGCAAAGCTGCGCCTGGCTACGTCACCGCCAAGAAGCACATCAAGCTGATCAACGACGTGGCCGACATCATCAACGGCGATCCGGTCGCTCACGGAAAGCTCAACTGCGTGTTCCTGCCCAACTACAGCGTCTCACTGGCTGAGCGGATCATCCCGGCCGCCGATCTGTCCGAGCAGATCAGTATGGCCGGCAAAGAGGCCTCGGGCACCGGGAACATGAAGTTCCAGATGAACGGCGCGCTGACCATTGGCACCCTCGACGGCGCCAACATCGAGATTCGCGAAGAGGTGGGCGCCGACAACTTCTTCCTCTTTGGCCTCGACGCTCCCCAGGTCAGGCAGCGGCAAGCGCAAGGCTACGACCCGAGCGAGCTCATCGAGCAGAACGGCACGTTGCGCGGCGCCATCGAGATGCTCGAGAGCGGCTTCTTCTCACCTGACCAGCCCGAGCGATTTCGCGACGTCGCCGACTACCTGAGGGAGCACGACCCTTATCTAATTTGCGCCGATTTCGAGGCCTATGTTGCCTGCCAAGAGCAAGCCGCTCAGGCCTATGCTGATCCAGCACGGTGGGCCACCATGGTCGTCCACAACATCGCCCATGCCGGCAAATTCTCGAGCGACCGGACCATCAAGCAATACGCTGACGAGATCTGGAACGTGAAACCGCTGCACATCGAGGTCGACCCCTACGTCCCCCCCACCTGACCGACGGTCAGCTCAGCTTCAGCTTCCCGGTCAAGGCATAGCGAACGAACAGCACGGTCGGTAGGACCATGGCGAATGCCATGATCGGGTTGGCCTTGCCGGTAGTGTCCTGCAGCGCTCGGGACAAGCTGACGAGCGCCGTGATTCCGAAGGCGATGCCTGCCACCCCAGCCAGGGCCCGACCTATGATGCCGGGCTTGGTTGCTTTGCGGGGACGAACCGGCTTTTGGACCGGGGGAAGCTCAGGGGGACGAAGAACCAAAGTGAAACCTCGACGGGCTGCGACCTAGCCACCTGGCAGACGGTGTCCGAGGGGGCTGACTCACCTATCGCCGTCGCCGGCGATGGCCTGACTCAGGCAGGGGCCGGACCTGCATCCCGGCCAATCTAGCAACCGCGGCGGGTCCTTCGCAAACCGGGCTCCGCAGCGGGGGGAGCCTCGGCAGCCACCGGCGCCCAGGCGGGCCCGCCTGGGGTCAGAAGCTGCGCACACCCAGCAGGCCCCTCAGGAGCTTGGCAGCGCAGCCTCTCCGGCCTAGGATGAGCCAGGTTGAGGGTTATTTAGTGGCGATAGGTCCATCCAAACGAGGCAACAAGGGTTCTTTCGACGGATATGAGCTGCTTTGCGAGCTCTTCCCGAGCCACCTGGGCCCCCTTTGGGGGGCCAAGCGCAAAGCAGGCGACGATGGCGACAACTTGGTGTTGCTCCGTCGAGTGAAGACGCGCCCGCCGGTCACGCGCAAGGCTGCCAGCCAGCTCGAGGACGCGGCCCGCTGGGCCACTGAGGTCAAGCATGAGCGACTTCTGCCCATCCTTGGCGTTGCACCTAGCAAAGGTGAGGTCGGGATCGTCAGCAGCCTGTTCGCAGGCGAGCCTCTCTCATCGCTGCTCGAGCTTGCCCAAGCCGCTGGTGAGCCGCTGCCCAAGCCGGTTGCGCTCTCCCTTGCTATCGACGTGCTCGAAGCCTTGGCCGTGACTCACGATGCCGACGGCAAACAAGACGCGCGCTTCGGCGGTGTCTGCGCCGAGAGCGTGGTGGTGGGAACCGACGGGCACGCACGGCTGCGCGAAATTGGTGTCTCGGCGGTGGCGGCGGGGACCATCCCTTGGTCCAACGATCCGCGACGGGTGGCCTTCCGGGGGCCTGAGTGTCACAAGCTCTCGGCCAAGATCGACGCTCAGTCCGACGTTTTCAGTGTGGGCGTCCTGCTGTGGGAGATGTTGGTCGGTGCGCCGCTGTTCGAGGGAAAGACCCGGATGGCGGTCCAGCAAGCGATCCGCAGCGGCACGATTGTACGGGTAGACGCCAAGACGGACGGTGCGGTGGACGAGAAGGTCGCCGACCTCGTCGCCCAGGCACTGCAACGAGAACCGGGTGAGCGCTTCGCCTCAGCGAGCGAGATGGCCGAGGCGATCGAGGCCACCGGGCAGACCGCTGGAGCTGATGAGGCGGCGGCCGAGTTGGTCACGCAGCTCGCCGGTGAGGCGATCGCTCAACGAGACACCAAGCTGGCGGCTGCAGCCGAGGGGGGCGACGATCTGGACTCAGAGGCCGAAGACCGGCCCAGCCAGGACCGGCCCAGCCAAGGCCGCAAGGCACCCCCTCCCCGGCGCGGCCCACCCGCCGCTGAGGACGACGGACCGGCATCCCAGAAATCAGGATCCCGCCGGGACCCGCCGCCCCGCCGACCACCGCCGTCGCGCCGGAAACCACCCATCAGGATCACGCCCAAGAACAAGCCCAAGCTGCCCGCTCGCAGCGCCGAGGCCGAGTCACTGATGACCGGCGACTTCGAGGTCGTGGCCCTCGAGTCCGAGCCTCCGGACGCCCCTGAAGACGAAGGGGACGCGTTCGATGTCTCCTTCTCCGAGCCACCGCCACCCAAGGATGAGGACAGCAGTCCCGCAGCGGCCAGCGCCCCAGGCGCCGAGCCTCCTGCCGATGAGCCGGAACCGCCGACCGAGGAGGAGGACGACGGGGAGCCAGGGGCCGAGCCCCCAGCGGACGACCCGGAACCGAAGGCAGAACAAGCCGCACCGAGCGGCAGCGGTCCGGGCGCGAAAGACGACACGGCAGCCGCGCCATCCCGTCCATCCGGCCCTGGTGACAAGCCTGTTGCAGGCGACAAACCCGACTCCGACGAGAGCTCGACTGCCGAGGCCGCAGACGAGAATGCAGCCGACGGTGAGCCAGCTGACGGAGACGACGAGGACGACGCCGCAGCGAGCGCTGACGAGGCTGACGGGACGGACGAGGGAGAGGCAGCAGCAAAGGCAGACGGCGAGGCCGACCAAGAGGCGAAACCCGAGGCGGGCGACGAGGACGAGAAGGACGAGAAGGACGAGAAGGACGAGAAGGACGAGAAGGACGAGAAGGACGAGAAGGACGAGAAGCCGCTAGCTGCTGGCAGCAAGGCCGAGGATAAGCCGGACGGTGCTGCGGCCCAGCCCGCAGAGAGCGACGTCGAGGACAAGCCGGGCCCACCGCCCACGCCAGCCCGGCCAGCCAAGTCAACGAAGACCGCTGCCGCAAGCAAGCCAGTCGCTGCTGCGGCTCCCATCGCCCTCGACGACTCGTTGGATCTGGAGCAACAGCCCAAGTCCAAGACGCCGATGCTCATCGGCGG
>JAUVCD010000246.1 GCA_030590865.1 Myxococcales bacterium
GACGAGCTGTGTAACGCCCTGGACGACGATTGCGACGGTCAGATCGATAACGGGTTCGGTCTCGGCCAGGCGTGCGACGGGCCCGACTCGGACCTGTGCCTCGACGACGAGATGACCTGCGACGGATGCTCGCCAGGCCCCAACAACGACGAGACCTGCAACGGTATCGACGACAACTGTAACGGCATCACCGATTCGGACTGCGACTACGGCGATTGCCAGCCAAGTCTCCTGGTCACCGGGTCCACGCCTTCATCACCGAACTGCATCAACTTCCCCGTCGAGAAGGGATCCACGGGGACTATCCAGTACCCCTGCACTGGCGGGCCAGTGGCGGCGGTCTTGGGAAGCATCTCGTTCACCGGGGCGGTCAACAACGGACAGGTGCTGCTCACCGGGACCGAGCAGCTCATCGGTCCGGACAACTGTCTCTGGCAGATGGACCACGAGATCCAAGGATCGATCAGCAGTGGCACGCTCAGCTACTCGTACTGGGAAACGCTCCTCAGCCCTCCCCCAGGGTGCTGGTCACCGTGCACTGAGGTAGGAACCGTCGCCGTTCAGTGGTGACGTCCCAGAGGCGTCGCTGCGCGGGTCAGCGCTGGGATTGTCTGGCAACGACGCTGACCACTCGGCGGTAGTCCTCGAGGTCGACCTGCCTGCGGTGGAGTACGAGGAGCGCTACGCCGCGTAGGCAAAGTGTGTCTACCGGACCGGAGCAAGCCCACTCGGTTCTCGATGCTCGACAAGCTCGATTCTCGCGGCTCGATGAACTCGGGGCTCGATCACCGAGAAACGAGATCATCGAGCCTGTCGAGATTCGAGCTCATCGAGCATCGAGAAACGAGAAACGAGATCATCGAGATATCGAGCCTGTCGAGATTCGAACTCATCGAGATTCGAGCCTGTCGAGATTCGAGCTTGGGCTTCAGTCGGAAGCCTCCTTCCCTCACGAGCACGAACCCGCGCTCGCCCCCGCTTCCCCCCGCTTCCCCCCGCTTCCCCCCCCTTCCGCCCCCGCCCTAGACCAAACGATCGGGCTCGGGGGCGTGCTCGGCCGCGAGCGCGTGGCGGAAGCGGAAGCGACAACTGTCCTGTCAGAGGGGGGCTAGCGTTCCCGGTCGCCCCGTTCCCGAAGCTGGCTGCGCAGCCGTCCCAGCTCGTCCTCCAGGGCGCGCACGGTTCGCTTGAGGTCGGCCACGTCTTGCGCCTTGGCTAGGCCCATGACTTTGATGAAATTGGCCTTCTGCTCTTCGGTCAGCTCGGTGAGCCTGCCCGGGACGCTCAGCGCGGCCATGAACAGCTTCATGAAGCGCTCGTCCTGAAGCAGCGGTGCCACCTTTGGGTGGGTGGCCAGCTTCATTCCTTCGGCGACGACCTTGTCCTTCAGTCCCATGGCGCTTCGATGGTAGTCGACCCTCCGGTGATTGGCTCGTTCCCGCCTCAGGCGGCCGCGCGGGCGCGGATGCGGGTGCGTAGCCAGCTGAGCACTAGCGGCCAAATGGTGAGTGGCGTGTCGCGACCCACCAGCAGGTCGATGTGGCCCCGAGGGAACGTCCGATAGGTCTTGTCTGGCGAGTTGCTGCGTTCGTAGGCCGGCCGCACCGCTTCAGGTGGTGCCAGGCCGTCGACCGAGCCAGCGATGACCAGCAAGGGCAGCTCGAGGGCCTCGAAGGCCGCCGCGAAGCCGTAGAGGACTCCCAGGCGATGTCGGGTGGAGCGCGCCTCGGCGGCCCGCAGGAACATGGCTCGTATCACCGCCAAGGAGCCGATATCCATGGCAAGGGACATGTGCTGACCGAGCACCCGAGGCTCCATCGATCGTGGCGCGTAGCCCCGTATCGGTAACGGGAAGAGCGGGCTCTCGACGAAGACCCGCGCCAGTCGCATCCCCTCGCCGAAGAGCTTGAGCGGGACTGCCGCTTGCCCCAGCTCGAGCGCCCGGTCGGCTATCAGCATGGTGCTGCCGACCAGGGACAGAAAGCGGGAGCCGCGGGTGAAGTGATAGGGGCTGCCGAGGGTGACGATGCCCGCGACCTGGCGCTCGAAGGCTGGCGCAGCCGCGTAGCTAATCAGGCCGCCAAGGGAGTGTCCTATCAAGAACACCGAGTCGTGGCCTGACAGCTTGAGCACCTGCTCGATTGCCGCCGGGACGTCCTCGCGCACGTATTCGGCGACGTTCTTGGGCGGATGGGCGCCCATGTGCCGTGACCGCCCGTGGCCCCGCAGATCGAGGCTGAACACGTCGAGTCCGGCGGCCGCCAGGTAGTTGGCGAAACTGCGTGCCGGTAGGGACCAAACGTAGCGATTCTGTCCGTACCCATGGATCAGCAACAGCGCCCCTTCGGTGGGCCTGTCGACCAGCCGCTTTCTGGTCATGGCCAACCGTACCTGGCCGCGCTTGTCCTCCTGACCTACCGGACGGGTCAATACGATGTCTTTGATGAAGGTGGCGACCCGGTCACCGTCGATGGTCTGCTCGACCTGCTCGCTGCTCAGGATCATTGTGTCGTCGTGCCGAAGCTCGTGTACCCTCGGTCCGCGCCCACATGTGCCGACACATGTTGGCCCAAGAGTAGACCATGTTGACACAGATTGGCGCAAAGGGCCCGAAGCCGCAAGATCGCGGGGGCAGGAGCGAGACGTGAAGGCAGCAGGATCTGAGTTTCCCGCGCGCTATGAGCCACTGGACCGGCTCGGGAAGGGCGGCGGCGGGGAGGTCTGGCGCGCCCGGGACAAGGTCACCGGTCAAGTCGTAGCCCTGAAGTTGCTGCGCGATGGTGCCGACGAGGTCGAAATGCAGGCGCTGGTCCGGGAGGCCACGGCCCTCAGCGGTATCGAGGGTCTCGGGGTGCCTCGGGTGCTTCACTTCGGGCGTCTTCCGAAGAGCAAACGGGCCTACATGGTTCGTGAGATGGTTGAGGGCAAGAGTCTCTCCGACCTTTTGGCCCAGGGCGGCGACGCCCTTGACTGCCTGTCGGCGGTGGCCCAGGCGGCCGATCTCGTCACGCGGCTTCACCGAGCCTTGATGCTCCATGGGGACATCAAGCCCGCCAACATCATCGTTGGGGCAGACGGCACGGCCACCCTGGTCGACCTGGGGCTCGCGGCTCACTGGCAGGAAGGGGGAGCCAAGCCGGAAGGTCTGACGCCCCGTTACGCTGCGCCCGAGCTGTTCTGCGGTGAGGCCCTCACTCCGCAAGCCGAGGTCTATGCACTAGGCGCCACGGCAGGCGAGGTCGTGCGGGACGCCATGACGACTGGCTACGAATCGATTCGCGAGGCGGTCGAGGCGGTCGTGGTGACCGCTACCGCCGAGACGCCTGCGGAGCGCTTCCCCAGTGCCGACGAGTTCGTCGAGGCATTGCGCCGCGCTGCTGGTCTCGAGATCGAGCCCATCGGTGCGGGGGCTCGGGTGTGGTCCATCGTAGGCACCGACCAGGTCAGCGCCGCGCTTCTTACCCAGGTCCAGGCGCTCGAGCCGGGGGCCGGGCTGGTGGTCAGCGGGCCCTATGGGGCGGGGCGCAGCACCCTCATGCGGCGGCTCTCCTGGTCACTGGGAGTGTCTGGTGCGGCGGTGGCTCTGATCGAAGGGGGCGCGCGGGCCGATCTGGACGTTGCGCTAAGCGTGGCCCTGGCCAATCGTGAGCCCCAAGACGTGGTGCTGATTGTCGACGACGCCGATCTGCGGGTGGGAGAGGAGCTCGACAAGCTTGACGAGCAACGCCGCGCCGGTAGCACCTTGGTGGTGGGACTGTCGTCCGATGGTGAGGCGGCCAAGCTGCCAGGCGCCACCTTTGCGCTCTTCCAGGTGCCGCCGCTGGCCGAGCAGGATGCGGCCGACCTGGTGCGCCGCATGATCCCGTCCCTGAGCGATTCTCTGGTGGACCACATCGTGGCCCGGAGCGGGAGGCTCCCTGGCACCTTGCGCGACATCGTCGACCAGCTCGAGGGCGATGCGGTGGTGAGCGTCAAGGACGTCGAGCGGCGGCTCGACACGGTGGCGGTGCCGCCGGGGGTTCGCATCGACCCGGCGGAGATCCACCGCTTGCTCGATCGAGGTCGCTTCGATCATGCCGCCGACTACTTGGAGGCCTACCGTCAGGACTCGTCGGTGACCATCGCACTGGCTCGCGCCAAGCTCGCCACCGGTCGCGGCGAGCCACGGATCGCCTTGCAGGAGCTCAAACAGGTGGAGGGCGATCTGCTAGAGGAGAGCGACGAGGTGCCTGTGTGGCACGTGCAGAAGGCTCGTGCCCACCTGCGCGCTGGTGAATACGAGGATGCCGAACGACACGCCAACGTGGCGCTTACCCGCCTTGGTGGGAGCTTGCTTGGAGAGGTCGCCAGTGGCGAGCTGCCCCGAGGCGAGGGAGGTGCCCAGCTTGGAACGTTGGTGGCTGATGCCCTCGCGGTCTGCGGTTTGACTCAGAGCCTGTCTGCCCGCCATGACGAGGCAGCGCGCACCCTTCGCCGCAGCGTGGACGTGGCCCGGGCGTCGTCCGATCCCCGGATGTTGGCGGTGGCACTCGGCTCGCTCGCCTTTGCGCTGCAGCGCACCGACCAACTCGACGAAGCACAGACGGCCAATGAAGAGGCGCTCAGCCTTGCCGAAGAGGCTGGCGATGCAGGTCATATCGCGACCACCCGACTCAACCTGGCGGGCATTTCACGGATCCGCGGCGATCTGGCTGCCGCCATCGTCCATCTCGAGGCGGCGGTCGACATGGGGCGTCGTTCTGGGCGTCAGATCACGGTACGTCAGGCACTGCTCAACCTGGCCAACCTGGATCTCTACTTGGGGCGCCAAGCCCGTGCGCGCAGCTCGATTGACGCTCTGGTCGACGAACGGGACTCCTTGGCCCCGTCGGCCAAAGCCCAGCTGCTCGCTTTGGAGGCCGAAAGCGCGGCCCTTGCAGGGGACTTGCTGACGGCCCAACAGAAGTGTCTCGACTGTGCCGAGTCTTACCTGACCCTCGGGCGTTCGGTCGATGCCGCTGAAGCGCGCCTCGAGCGGGTGCTCTTCGCGGCCCGGGGTGCAGCGCCCGACCCGGCTGAGCTTCAGGAAGACCTGTTCCAAGGTGCGGCGCTGCTGGCCGATTCAGGCGCCCACCAGCCGCTGCTCTTGCTGGCTCGGGGGCTCGTGGCCCGCCTCGCTCGAGAGAACGACCAGGCTCGCACCGCTTTGGACGAAGCCATCGAGGCCGCCCGGGACGGCGGTCAACGGGAGTGGCTGTGGCGGGCTCACGAAGCTCGCGCTGCCATGTGCTCTGCGGTGGGCGATGACGCTGGGGTTGCGGAGGAACGCCGTGCGGCCCTCGACGTCCTGGAGGAAATTGCGGCCCCGCTGCCGCGGGACTTGCGTGAGGTCTATTGGAACGACCCGCGCCGGCGCGCCTTGCGCACCATGCCCGAGGCCACCATGAAGCCAGGATCGGTCACCAGAGTGGTGGCCGACGGCGTCGTCCAGGCCGAGGCGCCCACCCAGCTCGGCAGCCCGGTGCGGGGCGAACGGCTCACTCGCCTGCTCGAAATCAACCGTGAGATCGCCGGCGAATATGATCTCGATCGCCTTCTCGAACGGGTGACCGATCACGCCCTCGCGCTGCTCTACGCCGAGCGCGGCTTCGTGTTGCTGCGCAGCCGGAGCGGTGAGGATCATTTGAGCGTACACGCCGCTCGGGATCGCCACGGCGACGACCCTCACGCCCGCTTTTCCCAGTCCATTGCTGAGCGGGTGGTCGAGACCGGTGACCCCTTCGTGGCCGCCGACGCCGGCCACGATGAGCGAGTGTCGGACTACGTGTCGGTGCACGCCTTGATGCTCAAGTCGGTGGCCTGCGTCCCTATTCGGACACGGACCGGCATCATCGGGGCACTTTACCTCGAGACTCGAATGCGACCAGGCGCCCTGTTTCGTGACGAGCTGCCCACCTTGTCTGCCCTGGCCGATCAGGTGGCGATTGCCATCGAGACGGCCCGGCTGGTCAGCGAGAACCAAGAGCGCGCCCGGGAGCTGTTGGAGGCCAACAAGGAGCTCGCCTCGGCCCACGCCAAGCTCGAGCAACTACTCGGCAAGCGTACCGAGCAACTGCAGAGCACTCGCCGAGATCTGCGCTCTGCCCGAGAGGTGCTGCGCGGCCATTTCGGCTACCAGGGCATCGTCGGCACGGCCAGCGCGATGCGGCGGGTCTACGCCATCGTCGAACGGGTCAAGGACGCTGACGTCCCGCTACTGATCACTGGCGACAGCGGCACCGGTAAGGAGGTCATCGCCCGGGCCATCCACAACGCCGGTCCGCGAGCCAAGCAGAAGATGGTGGGCGTCAACTGCGGTGCGATTCCAGAGCATCTGCTCGAGAGTGAGCTGTTCGGCCACGTCCGGGGCGCCTTCACCGGTGCCGAACGGGACAAGAAGGGCCTGTTCCGTGATTTGGATCGAGGCACCATCTTGCTGGATGAGATCGGCGAGATGCCGCCCAAGATGCAGGCTGCCCTGCTGCGGGTGCTCCAGGAGAAGGTGGTGCGGCCGGTGGGCGGGACGGTGGAGGAAGAGGTTAACACCCGGGTGATCGCTGCGACCCACCGCAATCTGGCTGAGATGGTTCGTGACGGAAGCTTCCGGGAGGACCTGTTCTATCGCCTCAACGTCATCGAGATTCGAGTGCCGCCGCTGCGGGAGCGCCTCGAGGACGTACCGCTGCTGATCGACCACTTCCTCAGGTTGTTCGCCGCTCGCTACCACCGAGAGAAACGCACCGTGTCCCGCGAAGCGCTCAAGCGGCTGATGTCCTACAGCTGGCCGGGGAACGTTCGGCAGCTAGAAAATGTGCTGCTCAACGCCTGGGTGCTTTGCGACGAGGCCGAGCTCGAGCCGCAGGCCTTCGAGCTGCCCGAGGAGCGCGGCCTCTTGCCGTCCCCTGCGATGAGCGCGTCCCGTGCTCGACCGACCTCGCTCGATGCGGCGAAGGAAGAAGAGCGGGGACGGATCGTCGAGGCGCTCAATGCGTCGAACTGGAATCGAGCCAAGGCGGCCAAGCTCATCGGCATGCCGCGGCGCACCTTCTATCGCCGGCTGCGTAAGTACGACATCCAGTAGCCACCAGGCGTTAGGCCCAAGCAGCGCTGGCGGCCTTCGACCCCGGGGGCGCACCACCTGGTCCGATCCAAGCAACTCAGGCGAGCGCCCGGGCGCTTGTTCGTGTAGCCTGGGCGGTGCCATGGCAGAGGACGACCGAAGAGCCTACGAGCGACACATTGCGTGTTTTCCTGCGCACGTCGAGGTGCCGGAGAACGAGCACACCCAGATCGCCTTGATCCGCAACGTCAGCGTCGAAGGGGCGCTGCTGCTGACTCGCAGCGTGTACCCGGTGGGCAAAGAGCTCGCGCTCAAGCTCTTCCTGTCTGGCGATTCATCGGTCGATCCCCATGACGCCACCGCCACGGTGGTGCGCTCTGGGCACCGGGATGTCGAACGGGCGGACCTGTGGCCCTACGATGCGGCGGTGACCTTCGGCAAGCCGCTCGAGAATCTCGAAGACGAGATCATGCAGCTCGCCAAGCGCCAGTCGGGCATGTTCGGCAAGCTCTGAGCGCGTCACTGATACAGGGGCGGGGTTCATCCGCCCCTACCAGCCGCCAGTCCGTCAGTTCAAGTTGTTGACTGCCGGCGTGGTGTCTTCTGGCGTGGCGGCGCTCGCCTCGGCAGCGGCCTTGGCCCGCTCGGCTTGGTGGACCGTGGCGGCCTCGACGAAGTGGGAGAACAAGGGGTGGGTCTCCAGCGGGCTGCTCTTGAACTCGGGGTGAAACTGGCACGCCACGAAGTACGGGTGGTCGGTGAGCTCGATCATTTCGACCAGGCGCTCGTCAGGCGACAAGCCGCTCAACACCAGGCCCGCCTCGGCCAGCTGCTCGCGGAAATCGTTAGACACTTCGTAGCGGTGGCGATGGCGCTCGCTGATCTGGGACGTCCCATAGATCTTCGCGGCCTTGGTGTCCTCCCCGAGCACGCAGGGGTAGGCGCCTAGCCGCATCGTGCCGCCCTTGTCGACCACCCCATGCTGGTCGGGCATCAGATCGACGACCGTTTGATCGCCGTCTTTGTCGAACTCTCGGGAGCTGGCCTTGGTCAGCTTGGCGATGCTGCGTGCGAACTCGACCACCGCGAGCTGCATTCCAAGACAAATGCCGAAGAACGGGACCTTGGCTTCCCGGGCATAGCGGATAGCCTCGATCTTGCCTTCCGAGCCGCGATCACCAAAGCCGCCGGGGACCAGGATCGCGTCGACGTCGCCGAGCAGCCCATCAGGGCCTTGCTTGGAGATCTCTTCCGAGTCGACATAGGCCAAGTCGATGCCCACGTTGTGGGCTAGCCCGCCGTGGACCAGTGCTTCGTGAAGCGATTTGTATGAGTCGCGCAAGTGGACGTATTTGCCGACCAAGGCAATTTTGACCGCGCCGCGCTTTGGCTTTCGGAAGCGCTCGGCGATGTCCTGCCAACGGGACAGATCCGGCGGCCGCGACCAGATGTTGAGCATCTCCACCAGGGCGCTGTCGAGTCCTTCATTGTGGACGACCAGCGGCAGCTCGTAGATGCACTTGACGTCCACGCAGGCGATGACGCGGTCGGCGCGCACGTTGGTGAACAGTGAGATCTTGTCCTTGAGGGACTGGGGCAGTGCGCGGTCGCAACGGCACAACAACAGGTCGGGCTGGATGCCGATCTCACGGAGCTTCTGAACCGAGTGCTGAGTCGGCTTGGTCTTGAGCTCTTCGGCGGCGCTGATGTAGGGCACCAGCGTGACGTGGACACTGACGGCGTTGTTCTCGCCCATCTCGACCTTGAGCTGCCGGATCGCCTCCATGAAAGGTAGCGACTCGATGTCGCCCACCGTGCCGCCGATCTCGATGATGGCCACGTCGGCCCCCTCGGCTCCTTGCACGGTGCGCTGCTTGATCTCTTGGGTCACGTGGGGAATGACCTGCACCGTGGCGCCGAGGTACTCGCCCCGCCGCTCCTTCGAGATCACCGACTCGTAGACCTTGCCGGTGGTGAAGTTGTTCTGGCGCGTCATCCGGGCGCTGGTGAAGCGCTCGTAGTGGCCAAGGTCGAGATCCGTCTCGGCGCCGTCGTCGGTGACGAACACCTCGCCGTGCTGATACGGGGACATCGTGCCTGGGTCCACGTTGATGTATGGATCCAGCTTCAGGATGGTGACCTTGAGGCCACGGGCTTCCATGAGCGCACCCATGGCTGCCGCTGCAAGCCCCTTTCCGATGGAGGAAACGACACCTCCGGTGACGAAAATGAATTTCGTGGTCCGGCTCATGGCCGGACTCTCCGAGGGGGCTCAAATATCGTCATCGCTCGGATGGCGATTCTAGGCAGGCGCGACGCGACGTCAATAGAATGTGCTGACATACTGAAAGGTACGGAAGATCGTTGAGAATAGCGCTGGTCAGAGTTGAGGAGATGGCGACTCCGGTGGTCGCGCTGGTCGTCGACGGGGCCTACTACGACGTGGCGGGCCTCGAGTCGGCTTGGTCGCTGCCCGCGGTGGTCGAGGACAATGGCTTCCACGCTCGGGTGTTGGCGGCCCGTTGTGCCGGCTTGCACGAGCTCGACGCACGGCTTCGTACCGGCATCCGGCCGACCGAGGCGCGGCTGCTGCCTAGCGAGTACCTTCCCTTGGCTCCTTGCGATCCCGATCGGGCTGCCTACCTGCAGATGGCGCCCTACGATCTGGCCAGCGAGGTGCCTGCCTTCCAGGCGCGGGACAGTCGGTCGCTAGTGGGCGACCAGCAGCCGGTCGCTTTTCCCACGGGTGCACAGCAGCCTTATTTCGAAGCGGGCCTGGCCGTCGTCTTGGCCGATGACCTGTGGCGCGCCACGGCGCTAGAGGCTGGTCGCGCCATCTTGGGCACCACCTTGCTGATCGACTGGACGCCCAGTCCCGACCCATGGTCCGCCCAACCCAGCGGCCCCAGCCCACCCAGCCAGCTCGGCCCGGAGCTGCTCGTTGGGGCTGAGGCGCAGGCCATCAGTGGGGCGGCCGCTCAGGTCATCATCGGCGGGGTGGTCTGCGACGCTGGCCCCGTTGGGGCTTGGCGCTTTCGTCCAGCCGAAGCGCTCGCCTACCTCAGTCAGCACCAGCCACTGCGGGCCGGTGACGTGGTCGGCACCGGTTGCCTGGTCGGAGGGCGAGCACCGATTGCCGGCCAGACGCTGGCGTTCGGTGATCGGTCCCAGGTCACTCTCCCAGGGAAGCTCACGCTGACCGGTTGGGCGGTGCCCGGACCAGCGCTGGGCGCTTGGCGCCTCGGTTAGAAGGTTCCAACGATGCTCAGGCCAGTGTGCTGCGGCGTGGTGGTTGGCACCACCGTCCAACTCACCGTCGCTGTCGGCTGGTCTGCCTCGGTCGTCATCAGTAGCCCTTCGCCCAGCAGGCCAACACCGCCTGCCTGGGCCAGCCCGCCGAGGACGTAGAGCACGCCGCGCATCACCATGATGGCGCCGCAGCCCGAGTCGTCAGGCGCACAGTCGTTCTTCACGAATGCCACCCAGGGGCCGATGACCGGAGCGTAGAGCCACTCGGAACCGGGCACGTCGTCCCATGCCGAAGCGCAGAGAGCTCCAATGCCGTAAGGGATGCCCAGTGCGACCAGGCCGCCGCCTACCAGCCCAAACCTCACCGACGAGGGCGGATAGCGCATCGCCTCTACCTCGTCCGGCGCGGCGATGGTGTGGATGGCCGAGCCTTGGGGTTCATCGGCCGCAGCCACAGGGCTGCTCGCGACCAGCAAGCTCACCGCCGCGCTCAGCGGCACGGCTAGTGCTCTCATTTCTCGTCCTTCGACTCGCCAGGTTCGGGGATGGTGAGCGTATAGGTTATCTCTTTGTTGCCCCCTTCGAAGGGCGGCAGATAGGCGCCGATGAACGACTTCTTGATACAGTTCTGGGCTTCTGGCTCTGCATCAGTCCAGAAATAGCCCACGTCGACGGCAACGATCTGGCCCTTCTTTCCGTCGAAGGTGACGGTGATGTCCCCTTCACCGGGTGACGTCTTGGCCGTCTTGGGGCAGTCGGCGGCGCTGGTCGCGCCGCGCCTGAGCAGGATGTTCGCCTGCTCCTCGTCGAACTTCAGCGTTCCGTCGTCGATGAGGTCCTCGTCATCATCGTCCCCTGACGAGGTGCCCGACGAGCTGGGCTCGTACTTCTTGGCCTCCGGCCACTTGCCACGGTCCGAGCTGCTTCCGCTCCCTCCGCATGCCACCACCATCACGCCCGCGACCAGTCCGTATAAAAGCTTGGCTTGCACTTCGATGCCTCCACATTGGGCAACGCCCTCGCGCTCCCCAGCTTACGCTTGCCCCAGCGCGAGCCGCCAAGGCGACGCCTCATCGATCACCCAACAGTCACCGCCTTCTAGCCCAGGACTGGATCCCCAACAAGCAGAGGCCGCCGCCCGTTGCAGTATGCTCGCCGCCATGGGCATGTGGTTTCCCGCCGCGCTAGCGCTGATGGCATTGTCGGTCGTGTTCGGCGCTGTCCTGCGCATGCGTCAGTCCGCCAGGATTCGGAAAGCCCTGGCCGAGGAGCCTGAGGACGACCGCTGCGTTGGTTGCGGAGGCAGGAGCATCGACACCCTCGGTATCGATGCCTTCCACTGCCGCGCGTGCGGCTTCCAATGGGGTGCAGGCTTGGCGGCGCTCCGCAACGAAGCGCGGCGCCAGGCGGTGGAGCGTATGGCTCCAGCGGAGCGCCGTGCTGGCGGGACCGCCGACCTGAAGGCGGCGCAGCTTGCGCTGCTCGCGGCGAAGGGACACGTCGACCAGGCTCTCCAGATATCCGAGCAAGGCGGTGTCTCCAGGCAGGGGGACACCTACGACGACGACAAGCAGCAGGCCTTGGTGGTCGCCGTAGGGGAGGCCAAGCGCGCCCACCTCAGCATCGAGCAGGCCAGGCTGAAGCTCGGAACCGAGCGGATCGGAATCACCCTCGGTGATCTCGACGTCGATCTCGGATCCATCGGGTTTGCCGTCGACTCGGTGGGCGGACTCGGCGACTCGGCGGTGCACGAGGAGATCGTCAGGGCCGAGGAGCACATCAGTCGGGTGCTGCAACAGGTCGAGCTCGCCCTCGCGCGGCTTGCGTGACCGCCTCTGGAGGCGGGGCAACGGATGTATCAAGGGACAGGTCCTGCCCCCCCCTCGGCTTGCGTGACCGCCTCTGGAGGCGGGGCAACGGATGTATCAAGTGACAGGTCCTGACCCCCCCGTGCTGGAGGCGGGGCAACGGAGGTGTCGAGTGACGGGTCCTGAGCCCCCCGTGGGCCCCGCTTTGGCGCCCCCGTGTGGGGGGGGGGGGG
>JAUVCD010000153.1 GCA_030590865.1 Myxococcales bacterium
GCTCGCGCCTTGAGCATGGACCGTCCCGGCCCGTTGCCGGCGGAGTGACTGCCTTGGTTGGGCTGTCCCCCGCCATCACCCCTAGGTCAGTCCGTTGCCCGCCCGCCCAGCTGTGGTAGGCGTGAGCCCATGGGTCGCCGCGAGGAACAGAAGCGCGCCACGGTCGAGCAGACCGAGCAGCTCAGCGCCGAGCTCGAGGCTGCCTTGGTGCGGGAGCTGATGCGCTGCTGGCACGATCTCAATCACACGTTCTTCAAAGGGGCATTGCGCCCCCCCATTCTGCGCTTGGTCGACAGCCGCAGCCTGCTGGGCCGGTGGAATGGCGAGCACCGCACCGTGGAGATCTCTCGGCCCCTGGCGGTGCAGGCGCCCTGGAGCAGCGTGGTCGAGGTGCTGAAACACGAGCTGGCCCACCAGTATGCCCACGAGGTGCTACAGGCCACCGACGAGTCCGCCCATGGCCCGGCGTTTCGACAGATTTGCCACCGCCTCGGCATCGACGCTGCAGCGACCGGCGTGCCAGCCGGCGACTCAGAAAGCGGACCTGGCACTCGAATCCTGAAGCGAGTGGCGGCGCTGCTCGCCCTGGCCGAGAGCCCGAACCGCCACGAGGCAGAGAACGCCGCGGCAGTGGCACGGCGGTTGATGCTCAAGCACAACATCGAGCTGAGCACCCAGGGAGCTCGTCACTGCTACGGCTTTCGCCAGCTGGGCCTACCCAAGGGACGAGTGCAGGAGCACGAGCACATTCTGGCGTCGATTGTCGCCGATCATTTCTTCGTCGAGGCCATCTGGGTGCCTGGCTATCGGCCCCAGGACGGCAAGCGCGGCAACGTGCTGGAGATCTGCGGCACCCCTGAGAACCTGGAGACGGCCAGTTATGCCCACGCCTTTCTGACCGGCACCGCCGAGCGCCTGTGGACACAGCACAAGCGCGCCGCCGGCATTCGCAGCAACCGGGACCGCCGCGGGTTTCTGGCAGGTGTGATGGAGGGCTTCCGCGAAAGGCTCAACGAGGAGAAGCGACAATCGGAGCAACGAGGCATGGTGTGGATCGGCGACGCCGATCTGACCAGCTACCACCGGGCGCGCCATCCCTACATCCGCAACGTCCGGCTGCAGGGGCACCGGTCCAGTGAGGCCCGCAGCCAAGGACGCGCCGCGGGGCGCAACATCGTGCTCCACCGCGGCGTGCCTGCCGGAACCGGCGGGCGCGCCGGTCGCGCGCTACCGGCCAAGCGCTAGGTCAGTTCGCGATCGTGCGACACCGATGGGAGACGCTGAAGGCGTTGACCTTCGGCCCCACGAAGCCGTCAGGCGTGAGGGTACCTTCCAGGCTGACCTCGAGCTCGAGGTAGTAGCCCATATAGTAGCCCTTGTTGTCGAACTTGGTCGCGATGCTCACCGGTGGGGTGTCGGACGGGATCTTCGCAAGGGACACCCAAGGGGCCTGGTCCAGACCGGCCTCGGTGTCGGCAGAGCGGGCCCGGAAGCGCACGAAGGTGCTCGGCTCGGTCTCCACGTTCCAGTTCAGCTCGTACCACTCGGTGCCATCACCCGCGCACCCCTCGAATACCTCCCGGTAGTAGCCAGGGTCGTTCATCGCCAGCGCCAACTGCGCGCCGGTCATGTCCGAGTAGGTGTAACAGTCACCGAGCCCGCCCACGGCGTTGGGGGTCATGGTGAAGTCGTTCAAGCCATTGTTGCCGGGAGTGATCACGTGGGCGTGGGAGCCCTTCTCCACGGCCCAGACCTTGCCGTCCTTGTCGATCGCCATGCCCTTGGCACTGCCCACGGGTACGACGACGTGGGCCAGGGTGTCACCGTCCACTCGAATGACACCATTGCTCCCGCCAGCGCCCCAAATCGACCCGTCCGCGTCGGCAGCGATGCCGTGGATGAAGCCCGCGTTGGCCACCGCCGCGTAGCGCTGGTTCTCCGGCAACTGGGGATCGTAGCGATGCACAGTGCCGCCACCGATCCAGACGCGCTGCTTGAAGTCGACGGTGATGCCGTAAACCGCGTTGGGAACCAGAATCCGCTCTTTGACCGCATCGTCGCAACTGGTCGGACAGCCTGGCTCGCAAGCGCAGTTGCCGGTGGCGCAGTTGCGCACACAGACCGGCGCGGCATCACAGCTCGCCTGGTCGTGGCACTTGGTGGTGTCGAGTCGGCCGATGACGTTGCCGTCGGTGTTGCCACTCATCCACAGTTGGCCATTGCCGTCGAGCGCCAGGCCATAAACCCCGGTCGGGCTCTCGGTCTGGATGAGGAGCGTGCCGTCGACGCCGTCATATTTGTAGATGGTGCGATGGTTCGTCCCGCCGACCCACGCGTAGTGCTCGAGAGTCTTGTTGTCCGGGTCGTCTGGAATGGGGTTGTCGACCCACACGTCCTGGGCCGCGGCGCCGCGCACCTTGGGATTGTTGGGGATGGGAACGTCCCAGAGCACGCAGTCGTCCTGGCCCCAGGACTTGACGTCGTTGAACCCAGTCGAGGTGGTGATGACGCTGTCACCATTAGTGTCCGGGCACTCGTCGCCAGCCGCCGAGATTTTGGTCAGACTGTTGCCGTTCCGGTTGGCCACGAAGACATCGCCGAGTGAGTTGACCGACGTGCGTGACGGGTCGTTGGTGCCGATCTTGTAGCGGCCCAACACCTGATAGGTCGTGGTGTCGACCTTGGTGACCGTGGACAGATTGGTGTTGGCGATCCAAATGATGCCCGGGATGTTGGTGTTAGAGGCATCGAGCACCAAGGCCCCGTTGTCGTCGAGGCCAACGCCGTCGCTCGGGTTGTTGTCTGGATCGAAGGGGTCGTCGGTGCCGACTCCCGAGCTCTCGGTTTCACAATCGGAGCAGTCGCTGGTGCCGCTGCTGCTGCTGATGTCAGCACCCATGCCGCTGCTGCTGCCACTGGACGAGGCGTAGTAGCCGCCCTCACCGTTGAGCTCGCTGCCGATGTTGCCATTGCAGGCCGCCGTGCCGAGAAGGGCGGTCAGGGCCAGGATACCAAGTGCTCGCGTCATGTCGGTGCCTCCGGTGATGTTGCTGGCCTCGCTGTCCAACTTGTTTTTCTCGAGGCGCGCCATCACCGCTGGAATTTTGCAATGTTCGTGCCTTTCTTGAGCTGGCCTAATCTCAGCTACTTGGCCGACAATCTGAGGATTGTGGGCTACTTGTCGACCAGCGGGCCGATCCACGTGAGGGATTCATGATCCGGTAGGACAACGTAGGCCCATAGAAGACACGGACTTACCTGCCAGACCGAGCCAACCCGTCTCAGCCGTTGGGAGCTACGAAGTCAGGCCGACAGCGAGGCGGGACACCAAGCCGCTCTTGGCTGTTGCCCAACACCTGCTCGACGCACTGGGCGACGGCGAGCAAGCGCGGCTCATGGTGGCCCCGAGCGATGAGCTGCAGCCCAACAGGCATGCCGGCGGCATCGCAACCGATGGGCATGGTGACAGCGCATAGTCCTAGGTAGCTCGCCATCGACGTGTTGCGCAGGCACAGCAGGTTCTGAGGTCCGTAGCTCGCGACGCTGTCCACCTCGGCCAACCGGGGTGGCGTGTTGGCCACCGTGGGGCAGACCAGCACGTCCACCTCCTGAAGGTGAAGGTCCGCAGCCGCCGCCAGGCCGGACAGCGTCTCGCGCCGATCGCTCAGCTCGCTAGCCGACAGCTGTGCCGCGTCGGCCAACCGAGCTCCCACGTTAGGATCCAAGGTGTCCAGGCACTCGGGCAGCTCGGCTGAGAGAAACCCATGCAGCTCGGCGGCCACCGTTCCACCGCGCTGAAAGAGCTGCCAGGTTGGCTCCAGCTCTGGAAGGGCGAGCGAGCGGAGCTGACCCCCAGCTCGGGTCAGCTCACCCAAGGCACCGTCGAAGACTTCCACGACTCCGGGGCTACACCCGTCGAAGAGCAGCGTGTCACAGCGACCGAAACGCAGGTCACCAAGCTCGAGAGCAGGCATCGCAGGCGGCCCTGCAGGATCGATAGCTCGGAAGGCCAGCGTGAGATCGTCCATGGTCCTGGCCAAGATCCCGGCGGTGTCGAGGGTCGAGCTGAGGGGCACGATGCCGTCGGTAGACCAGCGGCCCGCCGTGGTCTTCAGTCCCACATTGCCGGTCCAGGACGCGGGAATGCGGACCGAGCCAGCGGTGTCGGTACCCAAGGCCAACAGCGCCGAGCCTTCGCAGAGACTGACTCCTGCGCCAGAGCTGCTCCCCCCAGGCGCGCGGTGGTCGACCGGGTCCCAAGGATTGATTGGAGTTGGGTGATGCGGGTTGGTGCCCACTCCGCCAAATGCGAACTGCACGGTGTGGGTCTTGCCGATGACCACCGCCCGTTGGTCCAGCACCTTCTGCACCACCGGACCAGGCCTCTCGAACCGTTCGGGCAACGGGCCCGGGCAGCCGCCGTAGGTGCGATAGCCAGGCACGCCGTATAGGTCTTTGACCGACACGACGATGCCCTGCAACGGACCACAATCGGAGCCCTCCGCCAGCGCTGCATCGGCGGCGTCAGCTTGCTGTACTGCTCGCGCCTCGTCGACCTCCCGATAGGCGCCGAAGCGCCGGCTGGACAACGCCCGCCTCACCAGCGTGCTGGCCTTGACCTGGTGGGACCGAAGTGCCGCGGCAAGCTCGCGCAACGAACGCTGTTCAGGTGGGTCCATGGCAATAGGGGCGCGGCGACTGTGGGCACCGCCTCTGCCCACCATAGCCCCAGGACCCGGCAGGCATAGTAAAAGCAAGCGGAAGCGGCAGCCGAAGCGAGCCTCTTGCCGCGCTAGCTGGGCGGCCCGACGGCGCTGCGAAGCGCCGCGACCCGGGAGTCCGGGATCCAGGTGTCGGGGGCGATCTCGGTGGACTGGGACGATAGCCGGCAAGGTCGGCAGGGACCGGCCGAAACGACGGTCCGAACCGCCCTGTCCTGCTCAACGGGATTGGGCAGCGTCACAGCCTGAAGGGTAGCCAAGAGAATCTCGACGGTGGCAGGGCGATCGTCCGGATCGACCTCCAAGCAGCGGTGAACCAAGTCGGTGAGCTGGCGGGGCAAGTCCGGCCGAAGCTCGGCGAGGGGTGTAACCTCGCCCCGACCGATCTTGAGCATCAATTGGCCGACACAATCGGCTCGGAACGGATGGCTATCTGCCAGTAGCTCGTAGAGGATGACGCCTAGTGACCAAATGTCCGCCCGGGCGTCGACGTCTCGAGCGCTGCGCCATTGCTCTGGCGCCATATAGGCCGCCGTACCCAGTCCGATGCCCGGTTCGGTCACCACAGCCGCCGTGCCCTTCTCCGACTGACTGCGATGCCGCGGCTGCTTCGAGCAACCGAAGTCCAACAACTTGACGACCAGGCGGCCTGACTCGCCCGTGAGAAACAGATTCTCCGGCTTGATGTCCCGATGAACGATTCCCAGACGGTGGGCCTCTGCGAGGCCACGACAAGCTTGAGACACGATGTCGACCGCTTGGTGTGGGTCGAGGGCACTTTCGCTCAGGCGCTGCCCGAGGTCCTCGCCGTCCAGCAACTCCATCACCAGGTAGGGCTCGCCGCTCGGCAGACGGCTCAGCTCGACGACCTGGGGCACGTGGTCGGTGGCCAGCCGAGCCAGGAGATCGGCCTCTTGAACGAAGCGACGCACGTGCTCAGGGTCCAGGCAGGCGTCACGACGCATGAACTTGATGGCGACCGATAGGCCCAAAGCACCATGGGTTGCCCGCACCACCACGCCCATCCCTCCATGACCGATGATCTCGTCGAGGCGGAAACCGTCGCCCACGGTTTGGCCCAGTCCGACGGGTGGCTGCAGGTGCGACATGGTTGGACCATGGTTTCAACATCGGTACCAATCTCCGCTTCCCAGTGGCTTTTTTTTCTGCAACCCGTCTCGGCGATGGGGCTGGCTCGAAAGATCTCCACACTTTCAACGATCTAGCGCTGCGTCCTAGAGTCGCTGACTCGCCGCGTGGCGACGCGAGCCATCCCTGAACCACACCCCACGTGAGCACGAAACTGCACGGTGTGAGGGGCCACATTCCCACCTGTGCACAATCTTGCTCAACCACGGCACCGGCGTCAGAGACGCCCACAGGTCGCGCTGCGCCATGGGGGCGCGACTACTAGCTAGGCGGAACGAACCCGTCACAGGTTTCGTCGATGATCGCGACGGCCTGGTCGAAGAACGGAGAGTAGTCGAGGTTGCAAACCGAGGCTTCCAGGCCGTGGGTGCCCCACATGGCGACGAACTCGGACCAATGGGTGCCCTTACCGAGGTTACAACCTTCGAAGTTCGGTGTGAGACCAAGCACGACGACCGCATCGGCGTTGCCCCCCTTGGCAGTCACGACGGCGTCGTACCACTCTTGCGGGCCATCAGCGTCCTCGTAGTTTGGGTCGTCGCTAATGAAGGTGACCACCAGAATCGCGTCGTCACGGAGGAAGCCGGCGTTGCAACCTATCGGAGCGTTGAGCCCGACCGACATGGCGGCCACCAACGAATCCATGGGCCGCTCGGACGGATGGCCCGCCAACCCCACCTGGGCCATGCAGGTGAAGGTCCCTGCGAGATCGGGCTCACCCTCCACGATGTAGCGGTGGCCCCCATAGATGGTGCAAGGAGCGTTGGTCGCGCCCTTGCCCGCAGGGTGGACGACGCCGGCCCCAATCTGCTTGTCGCAGCTATCGAACTGAGTCGTACAGGCGTAGCCATTGGCCGGCGCCACACAAAGGGTGTCGGCTGACATGTCGCCGCTCAGACAGTTGGCGGCGGTGCAGCGCCCCCAGTCGTCCGTGTCGGCCACCATGATGTGGTAGTTGCTGCCCGCGTTCAGCGTGCTCTGGATGGTAGCCATGAAGGCAGGAAAACTGTTGATCAGCGCCGTCTGCTGGTCCTGCATCGACACCGAGTTGTCGATGATGAACAAGAAATCGACCTTGTCGCAGCCGTCGTCGGCAGCGCCACCACTGCCCGACAACCCGCCGCCAATGCCGTCATTGCCCGAACCGGCCTGACCGCTCGACCCGCTAGAGGACCCACCGCCACCCGTGGTGTCCCCGAAGGGATCAGTGCCGTCGTCGGCAGAGCCACAGGCCGCGCCACACCCGATTGCGCAAACAGCCACCGCAACGCGAAAAAATCCTCGTGCCATCGTCGTGCCTCCCAATCTCCGCCGCGGTTGGGTCACCATCACCACGACTGACTGGATTGAGCTGCAACCTTCGAGCCAGGGTGCAAGGCGCTGTTCTCAGAGGGATTTTCTCGAAGACACGGGCCGGGGTGGATCACGGGCACTGGATCGTTTCAGGGTCGGTGTAACTCGGTGGGTCGCCTTGGGGTCGGGGCACTCGACCCATAACCGTGGCGCCCAGCGGGTTAGCCGCTTCCCTGGGCCCACGATGCTGGCTGCATGGTGGCCTGGGCCATCGGGGTCCGACTGTGCAGAAATCTGCACAACCGGTGTGCAACGTCTTGCTCAAGATCGCTGATAGGCGCCGAATTCCCCAATAATTTCGGCTGGAACGCCCCTTGCTTAGTTTATTCGATCCGACATCTAGGAGAGGTAATGACAGGAGCGGATGGGGCCGACCGAACCAAGGAACCACCAGCGAGTGGCGAAGAGAGGCCAGACAGCTCGACCCTGACCGCATCGACGGTGGCCTATTTGGTCACCTCAAAGGTCGGGACTTCCAATCCAGCGCAGGCGGACAACGAGCGGCCGCCAGGCGACTCGTCGAGCCAGGGAACTCGGGCGTTCAGCCGAGTCGAGCTGACCGAGAGCGGCGTCCTGCGCCGGCCGACTCCACCTCAGCCCCTCGGCGACGATCTCGTGCGCCGGCTCAGCCACAACTACCGTTTGACCCAGATCGGAACGCTGGCCGCCGGCGTCGCTCACGACATCAGCAACCCGGTCACTTTCGTCTACGCCAACCTAGTGGTGATGCAGGACTGCGTGGAGACGCTGACCACCGCCCATCGGCTCTTGATGCAAGCGACCAGGCCGGGGCCGCCAGAGCGACACGCTGCCATCGCTCGACAATTGGAAGTGCTCGATGCAGAGGGTTGCCTCAACGAGCTTTCGGAGATGTGCAGCCAGAACCTCAGCGGGATGGAGCAGATCACCGAGCTGGTCGGCGCGCTCAAGAGCTTCGCACGGGAGCGACACGACGACGGCCAGGTCGCGCTTCACGACGTAGCGCGTAACACCTTGCGCCTGCTCTCCAAGACGTTGCAGAGGCAAGCGACGGTGTCGGTCGATCTACGTCCGGTACCATCGTTTTCCGGCGAGGCAACGAGCCTGTCTCAGGTCGTCATGAACCTGCTGATGAACGCCCTCCATGCGGTGAGCCAAACGACAGGACGGGAAAAGCGAATCAAAATCTCCACCGAGTTGTCGGGGCAGGATGTCGTCCTGGCAGTCGATGATACGGGCAGCGGCATGACCCGCGAGGTTCAGGAGCACATCTTCGAGCCCTTCTACACCACCAAAACCGATGGTGAAGGAACCGGGCTGGGCCTGGCCCTGTGCCGCGACATCGCGCACCGACACGGGGGCACGCTCCGCTGCGATAGCGCGCCAGATGAGGGCAGTTGTTTCGAGCTGGTCATTCCGCTCCAGCGGCCGACCGACCCGTAGCGGTCGCGACGGACTCTCAGACCGGCAGCTTGGGCCAGCGGCGACCTGGGCAAGGGAGCGCTACAGAGTGGCCACAGCCAGGAAGACTGCGTAGACCACCACGGCGCCGACCCAAATCCAGCACATCCGACGCCAACGCTGCTCGTAAGCCCACACCGGCGCCAAAGGAGGCACCAGTAGCGCCAAGACGCCGCGATACCGCGGACTGGAACGCCACATCAGACGAACCGCAATGGCCACATGCATGGTCACCAACGTGGCGAACGACAACAGCAAAGCCGCGAGGACAACCCCATCCTTCATTTCGATGGCCCGGGGGTAAGGAACCGCCCAGACGGTGGTAGCACAGCACCCGTGGGGACTGGGGCCGCATACACTTTCCGAGGGGAGCGGACTTTCGACTTTGGCGTCCGGGACGCAACCGGTAAGCTCTGCAGCCGTGACACGAAGGCATATTCCTTTTTCCAGCATGCGGTCGGTGCCCCTGGGCATTCTGTGCGGCGCGCTCATCGCCTTGGCCATCGGCCTGGCAGCTAGCACCGCCGCCCAGACCAAGTATCTCGATGTGGCAGACGTCAAGCCCGGCATGAAGGGCTACGGCCTGACCGTTTTTGCCGGCACCAAGCCGCAGCGCTTCGCCGTCGAAGTCATCAACGTGCTGCACGGCTTTCGGCCGAAGCAAGACCTCATCATCGTGCGGACCAAGCACCCGCAGCTGGAGCTGGCCAAGGTCGTGGCCGGCATGAGCGGCAGCCCGGTGTACCTCGGCGGGAAGCTCGCCGGAGCCTACGCCTACGGCTGGTACTTCGCCGTGGAGCCGATCGCCGGCGTCACCCCCATCGAGAACATGCTCGCCGACATGAGGCGACCGATCCCCAAGGTCTTGGCACCCGGTGCGGCCCGAGCCCCCTTCCCCGGAAGTGCCCAGAGCACCTTGGGCAGGGCGGCGGACCACCGCGCAGCAAGCGCCCACGCGGCCCAGCGCTTCGCCGGCGGCCCACTGGACTACGACGTTCGCGACCACGCCACCCAGGTTGCCGCTCGCACCACGCCAGCACTGGCAGCCCCTGGGGGCTCGGGCCTGAGACCGGCCACCACCGACGTCATGGTCGGTGGGCTGGCACCTGGAGCCTTCAAGCTTGCCGCTGAGCTGCTGTCCAAGGTGGGCATGACCGCCCTCCAGGCCGGTGGCACCGGCCGGCGCGTGGCTCCTGAGGCCGACGCGCCCCGCACCTTCGTGGATGGCGGTGTCATCATGGTGCAGCTGGTCCGCGGAGACGTCGGAATCCACGGCCTTGGCACGGTCACCCATGTCGTCGGCGACAAGCTCGTCGCTTTCGGGCACCCGATGCTCAACGGCGGCATCGAGAACCTGCCCACTGCGCTCGGCACGGTGCACTGGATCATGTCGACCCAGAACCGGAGCTTCAAGGTCGGTGAGCCGACCCAGACGCTCGGAGCGCTGGTCAACGACCGACAGGCATCCATCGTGGTGCATACCCAGCGTACCGCCCCGAGCTTTCCCGTGAGCGTGACGATCGAGGGAGTAGCCGGCGCACCCCATCCGAACTGGAACATGCGCGTCGCTCACGACCAGTTCTTGGCGCCGATGTTCTCTGCCGTCGCCATTGGGAGCGCCCTGGAGACCACCTCCGCCGAGCGCAACGACCTGACCTGGCGAGCCACCAGCAAGATTGGCATCGCCGGCTACGGCAGCATCACCATCGAGGATTTTGGCGCCGGCTCCCGAACACCCATCGGCCCCGGCGACTTCGCCCGCTCGCGCATGTCCCGGGCGCTCGGCGCCCTGCTCAACAATCCGTGGCATAGCGGCACCATCACCGGCGTGGACACCAAGGTCCGAATCAGCCATCGACGTGAAACGATGGTGCTGCGAGGCAGCGAGTTGCTCGAGTCGACGATCGATGTCGGCCAGCCCGCGCGGGTGCGGCTGACCTTCGATCCACACCTCGGCAAGCGACGGACCCGAATCGTGGAGATCCCCATCGATGCCGGGCTCGCGGGACAGAAGGTCCGCATCAAGCTGCGACCAGCCCACCAGCAGCAGCGCGTCGTGGCACCGCCAGAGAGCTATGCGGATCTCGTCCGGGTGCTGCCCAAGCTGGACTTCCCTGCCGAGGCGCTGATCGCCACCTACCAGCTGCCCAAAGAAGCGGGTGCGGCCTTCGAAGGAAAGGTAGCGCACCGGCTGCCACCCGGAGCTGCCGACACGCTACGACCCACCACCAAGTCGCTGGCACCCATGATGTTCGGCGCATTCAAGCAAGTGGTGATTCCCCTGAAGGGGTTCGTCATCGGCCAGGACAGCGTGGAAGTAAGGGTGCGTGAGGTAGTGCGCTGAGAGTGCTCGCGAAACCGTCGACCGCACGGCTGCGGCGACGTGCTCAGAACAGAACCATGACGTTGCATCAAACGACACACAAGGTCCCGCCCCTCCTGCTGCTGGCATGTCTGCTAACGCTGTGGAGCAACGATGCTCAGGCCGTTGGAACGCGCCGCTTCGTGCTCGATACGCTCAAGACCCTCGAGGATGGTGACCTGACTGGGGTCGCCATCACGTCCAATGGCGAGGTGCGAGCCGGTTGGACCCTCGGAGAAACCCCCATTCTTGACGCCACCAGCGTTTGGAGTTCGGTGGTGCTGCCTGACGGTTCGGTGCTGCTCGGAACGGGCACCGGCGGACGGATCTACAAGGTTGCCGGTGGCAAGGTGACCATCGCCGCCGAGACTGACGGCATGGCCGTCAGCGCCCTGGCCATCGGCTTCGGCGGTGACGTCTTCGCCGGCACCTTCCCTGATGGGAAGCTCTACCGCATTGCGCAGAGCAAGCTCGACGGCAGCAAACAGCAGCCTTGGCTCGAACTGAAGGAGACCGAGGACATTTGGGGTCTGGCCTTCGACCCAGGGAAAAAGGCGCTCTATGCGGCCACCGGCCCGGAGGGCAAGCTGTACCGCATCACTGCCGCCAAGCAGGCCGAGGTCCATTTCGACAGCGAAGAGGCCCATCTGGTCAGCGTGGCCGTCGGTCCTGACGGGTCGGTCTACGCAGGCTCGAATGGCAAGGCCCTGCTCTACAAGCTCACCGGGCCTGGTCGGGTGCAAGTCGTCTACGACTTCGACGCCGACGACGTGAAGGCCATCGCCGTCGCCGCCGCCGACCAAGGCGGCGCCGTGTTCGCAATCGCTAACAAATACAGCGGCTCGTTCAAGGGCCTGAGACCCAAGAGCAGCAGCTCGGGAGGAAACCTCGGAGCAAAGCCGCAAGCCCCCAAGCCGCCCAAGGGAGGCAAGGGGCGGCTGATGCGCTTCGACGGGCGCGGTGTCGCCGAGTTGATGCTCAAAAACGACGACACCCATTTCGTCACGCTGGTGCTCGACGAAAAGGCCGTGCCCTATGTCGGCACCGGCACAGAAGGTAAGGTCTACTCGGTAGACGACAACCACGTCGAGCGGCTGGTGGCGGACACCGATGAGCGCCAAGTGGGGGCGCTGTCGGTAACCGGCAAGACCCGTTTCGTCGCCACCACCGACCCCGTGGTGTTCCACGCCATCACCGGCTCGGGCGGGGCGGACGCCAAGTGGACGAGCAAAGCTCTGGACGCCGGCCTCCGAGCCCACTTCGGGCTCCTCCAGTGGCACGGCAGCGGCACCCTCGAGCTGCAAACCCGGTCAGGCAACACCGAAAAGCCCGACGACAGCTGGAGCCCCTGGTCAGCAGCCCTCGTCAAAGCCGGCAAGGTCACCAGCCCGGCGGCCCGCTACCTGCAAATTCGCGGCAGCTGGGGCCGGGATGCTCAGGCGGTGCTCCGTGATGTCCAGGTGGCCTTCGTGACCGACAACGCCCGAGCCCTGCTCACCGAAATCACCGCTGGAGACACCAAGTCTGATGCGGGAAGTAGCAAGGTCCCCGAGTCGGGCGGGCCACTCAAAGAGGCCTCAACGAAGCTCAAGATCAAGTGGAAGGTCGAGAACCCGGACAGTGACAAGCTCCGCTATCGGCTGCTGTACCGACCCCTGGGCGGCAAGACCTGGTTCAGCATCCTCGACCCGGGCGAGGAGCTCACCAAGACCGATTACAGCTGGGATACCGCCGGCGTGCCTGAAGGACGGGTCCAGCTGCGCGTCGATGTCAGCGACGAGCTGTCCAACCCGCCCGACCGGGTGACCAAACATTCCTTGCTGTCCCACACGGTGATCGTAGACAACCGGGCCCCACGACTGACCAAGCTCGCCTTGCGAGGAGGGCAGCTGCAAGGAACCGCCACCGATGGCGTCGGCCCCATCTCACGAATCGAGTTTTCATTGGTGGGCGGCAAGACCTGGTATCCCGTCTTTCCCACCGACGGGGTGTTCGACGAGGCCACCGAGTCGTTCGCCGTGGACGTCTCGAGCCAGGTGCCGGCAGGCCCCCATCTAGTGGTCGTGCGAGCCTACGACAGCGCCAAGAACGTCGTGTCCCAGACGGTCAGCCACAACCGTTGAGCCCGACCGAGGGGGCGCCCACCAGGTGCGTCACCCGTGTCACGCCATGACATCGGCGTCATGGATCAGCCCCCTCTTGCACTACTTCTGGCGCAGGGAACCCCACGAAATCCCTACCGCCCACCACGTTCCGCGGACTTGGCTCAGCGGCACGCTTTGTGAATCTATCGTCAACAGGTGCTAGGGTTGATACAGCACTTTTCTTCTTAGTCACCATGAGGATTTTCTTCGGCATCAGCATCAGCATCGGGCTCACCGCAGCTCTGCTGGGCGCCTGCAGCTCGTCAGAGGACGCCATGTCCCTCGGCGAGGGCGGCGTGGGCGCCTCCTCGACCTCGAGCGGCGGTGGCAACACCGGTGATTCGGGCATCGATGTGGTGGTCGGTGAGGACGGCGGACCTCGCGTGGTGAGCTTCCACGAGCTCTGCGGCGAAGGCTGCGTTCCCGGTACCGGCGAACCGGCACCATGCGACCAAGAGGCCAGCGACGGCGGGGCCGGTGGCGACGGCGGAGCCGGCGGGGCCGGTGGCGCCGGTGGCAGCGGTCAAGGCGGTGGCAGCCCGCCCGCCGAAGGTATTTGCGTCCTTTCGGTGGACGAAGAATCGGTGGTGAGCGGCACCTGCAGCCCCACAACCGGTCAAGCGCTCGACAGTGACCCCTGCCTGAGCGCCGCCGACTGTGGCCCCGGCCTCGGTTGCGTCGCTCCTGGCGTATGCCGCCCTTACTGCTGCGATGCGCTAGAGGACTGTCCCGTCTACACGTACTGCGATCCGGTAGCCATCGCCGACGGTGACCTCCCGAGCAACGACGCCACCGCTCCGGAGATCCCAGTCTGCATTCCGGCCACCCAATGCACGCTGCTCGACGACACGACCTGTCCCGACGACATGACCTGCACCATCGTGCGGCAAGACGGCACCACCAGCTGCGTCGAGCCGGGGGACGGCAAGATCGGTGACCCCTGCCCCTGCGCGGCGGGCCACGTCTGCTCCACCGGCAAGGACACCTGCCACCAGCTGTGTCGCATCGGCGCGCAAGAGGACTGCCCCGAAGGCTTCAGCTGCTTTGGTGGCGCCACCGCCTACCCCAACGGCTTCGGCGTTTGCGTCGAGAGCACCTGAGCACAGCGCTCCGACGAGCACAGGGGCACACACTCCCCAGGCCGGGTGAAACCGGATAGGCTGCATCGTGGAGGCCCCTCATGCAGAGCTCGATGGCTGGACGGTTGCCAACCCCCGCGTTTGTCACGGCACTTGGGGCGATGGTGGTCGCCCTCGGTACGGTCGCCTGCGGCGATGATAGTGACCCTTGGACGCCAGGAAGCGGCGGCTCGGTCGAGGTACCTAACCCGCTCACCAATCCCGACGACGGTCCGCCGGCAGGCAACCAGAACGGCGAGGCTACCTGCGACGTCCCCCCCGAGGCAGGGCTCGAGGACGTCTCGACTCCAACCACGGTGGTGGGCACAGGCACGCCGGACAGCTGCACCAGTGAGGCGGTCGTCACCGCCGTGGCCCAGGGCGGTATCATCACCTTCGACTGCGGGTCCGAGCCGGTCGTCATCATGATGGAAGCGACCGCGAAGATCGTCAACGACACGGGCCCAGAGATCGTCATCGACGGTGGTGGGTTGGTCACGCTGAGCGGCATGGGCAATCGCCGCATCCTCTACATGAACACCTGTGATCAGGACCAGGGATGGACCACCGACCATTGCCAAGACCAGGACCACCCGCGGCTCACCGTCCAGAACATCACCTTCATCGACGCCAACTCGAAGGATGAGACCGAATACGAAGGCGGCGGCGCGATCTGGGTGCGCGGCGGACGGTTCAAGCTGGTCAACACGCGGTTCTTCAACAACCTCTGCGCCGAGACCGGACCCGACGTCGGCGGCGCCGCCGTCCGGGTGTTCAGCCAGTACGAGGGACGACCAGTCTTCGTGGTCAACACCACCTTCGGCGGCGCCCAAGACTTCGGCGGTATTGGTTCCAACGGCGGCGGTATCAGCAGCATCGGCGTGTCTTGGACCATCATCAACAGCTTGTTTACCCACAATCAAGCCATCGGCAACGGCGGCAACCCAGCCGGCTCGGGGACCCCAGGAGGCGGCAGCGGCGGCGCCATCTACAACGACGGCAACACCATGACGCTGTCGCTCTGCGGCACCCGCATCCAACACAACGAAGTGGTGCAACACGGCAGCGCCATCTTCTTCGTGACCAACGACCACAGCGGTGACATCCGCATCGACCGGTGCATCATCACCGAAAACATCGGCGGCTCCTGGTACCCCACCTACCCCCAGATCTCGAACCACGACGACACACCAATCGTCGTGCTCGACTCGACCATCGAGTAGCGGCGCCAGCGGGGAAGGCCGCCCTGGCCTGCGAGGCTACCGGCAGGTCGGCAAGAGAGCGCCTGCAACGAGGTCAATCGCCTGCCGCGCCGCCTGAGCCACCGGTCCCACCGGTGCCGCCGTATCCACCGGACGGTACCCCAATGCCATAGGCATCA
>JAUVCD010000169.1 GCA_030590865.1 Myxococcales bacterium
GACGAGACGGGCGACAAGACCGGCGACGACGAGACGGGCGGCGATCAGGCCGCCCCCAAGGCGAGCGTCACAGCCACCAAGCCGGCCACCCCGTCCAAACCGAAGCCTACGGCCACTACCGCGAAAACCTCCACGTACAAGCCGCCCAAGCCACCCAAGGCGCCGCCCAAGCCGCCACCAAAGCAGCCACCAAAAGTCGCGCCGAAGGTGGACAAGGTGACCTTCTGAGGCTCATGATGGGCCCGATGGGTCCTTCGATGTTTTCAGCCGCGGTTCGCCTGCTGTGCGGACTGCTCCTACTGGTGTTGTGCACCTGGTCTGCTCCTGCCTCGGCGCAACCCGAGGGCGTCGATGAGGAGGCGGGCCGCGAATACGCCAACCAGGCGATGCAGGCCTACAGCAAGGAAGACTACGGGACCGCCCTGACGGCCTTCGCAGAAGCGCGCAAGGTGTACCCCACCGGTCAGGTCCTGCGCATGACCGGCTACACATTGTTTGCCCTCGAGAACTGGCTCGAGGCCGCCAACACGCTCGACGAAGCGCTAAAAACCGAGTTCAAGCCCTTGTCGGAGGACGATGCCGAGCACGCCACGACCCAGCTGAACGAGGCGCTCACTCACCTCGCCGTGGTGACGGTGACGTCGAGCATCGATGGCGCCGAGCTGTCGATCGATGATGGCGAGGCGGTAGCATTGCCGGCCACGGTCCGAACCGATCCCGGCAGCCACGCCTTCGTCGTGACGGCCCCGGGACATGACGACGTCTATCGCCAGGAAGAGCTCGAGGCGGGCCAAGAGCTGACGTTCTCGATGGATCCGGACCCATCAACAGGGGACGCACCGAAGCCCAAGCCCAAGCCCAAGGCCGCCCCCGAGCCGGATGATGATGACGACTCAAGCGGTGCCGGATGGTTTCCCGGCCAGGGCACGGTGGGGTTGATTACCGCTGGAGCAGGTGTTGCAGTCGGCGCGGTAGGCATCGTGGCGCTCGTCTACGGCACCACGTTGCGCAGCTCGGTGCAGGAAAACATCGACACGCACAACGCCCTCTATGACCCGAGCTGCAATACCAACACCGAGCTGTGCCACTACGACATTGCGCTCATCAATCAGGACGGGGAGCGTGCCCAGACCTTCCAAGACGCCGGGCTGGCGATGACCATCACCGGCGGAGCCCTGTTGGCAGCCGGCGTCACGCTGTGGCTGTTTGCCGGTGACGACTCAGGGAGCGCCGACGGTGCCGACCAGGCCTCATGGTCCTGCCTGCCAGGGGTAGCCGGGGTCGGTGCACGAGAAGGCGCGAGCCCCACCGAGATCGGTGTCGGCTGCTTCGGGAGTTTCTGAGTCAGGTGCTGCAAAAGCCTGTGAAGCGTCGCTCGAGCGAACGCCGGCCGAGCCTGCGCCATGGCCGCCGCAGAGCGTGGCCTCCGGTGGCCCACTGGGCGCTGGTCACCGCGATATCGGTCCTGTGCAGCTGCCTCGAGGTACCGAAACCGCCACCCAAGGACGCCCTGGACGTGAAGGATGTGGCCACCTCCGACGGAGTCGAGCTGGACACGATCTGCGTCCCATCGGGCGTCGAGATGTGCTTCGACGCTTTTGACAACAACTGTAACGGCGTGATCGATGAGGGCTGCGGGCTGCACACCGGCGTGCTGCAATTCACCATCGCTTGGCAGCAAGCGACGGCGGACGTCGATCTCAACGTCAACGGCCCGGACGGAGACTTGGCACGATTCGACAAGCCCAACGAATCAGGACTGCTGAAAGACCGTGATTGCCCAGGCGCCGATCGCCAGTGCTACGGCCAGAACGTCGAGAACGTCTTCCTGTCCGAAGGGCGACCACGGCGCGGGCGCTACCGGGTCGTCGTCCGCCTCGAAGAGTTGCACGACTCCACCGCACCCATCAAGGTGCGTCTCTCAGCGCGGATCGGCCAGCGCCACTTCAGTAGCTTGATCACGCTGGAAGAGCGCAACGATCAGCGGGAGTTCGAGTTCACCTTGTAGCGCCGGGCGCGCTTGACGGAATCGACCCGCGGGCCGGCCTCCAGCGATAGCGTTAGACCGTGGCCTCGAGAACGGCCTTAAATGCGCCGTCATCGGATAAGTTTCGCCAACCGGGACTATAAACCGGCCAGCCGGCCTGTGTGTTACACTAAAGGTCTGACCTGTCAAACACGCGGGGGCACCTCACGAAAGATGAACCTAGTGCACCAACACTGCACCCCTTGGATTCGGCGATGCGACCATGGCATGGCCGGCTGGCTCGTGACCTTGGCACTGACCGTGGCATGGCTACTCACCGCCACCGTGGCTGGCGCCGTGGCACCGGTGACGGTCACCATCATCGAGGACACGGCCGACCACACGGTGATCCACTACCAGCTCGGCCACTACGACCTGGTCCCGGTGTCCGTTGGAGGTCAGCCCTACACCCAAGTCCAGTTGGGCCAAGAGAGCCCTCTGATGACGGCCGGTGCGCCCTCCCTGCCCACGGTCAGCCGCAGCATCATCATCGGCGACGACGCGGCGGTCGCTCCGCATGTCTTGGCAGAGAGTTTCTACGACATAGCGAACGTGGACGTGGCGCCCTCCAAAGGCATCCTCTATCGGTCGGTGGACCCGGCCAGCGTCCCTTACAGCTTCGGCCCGTCCTATCAGGCCGATGAACGGTTCCCGAGCACCACCGTCGAGCTCGGTGAGCCCCACATCTTGCGCGATTTGCGAGGCGTGGTCGTCACCGTCCACCCCTTTCAGTACAACCCGGTACAGCGCAAGCTGCGGGTTGTCGACTCAGTGACGATTGAGGTGGCCAAGGTCGGCATTGGAACAGTCAACGTCTTGAGCCAAGTTCCAACCGGCACCAGCCTGGCATTCCACCAGCTGAACAAACACCATTTCATCAACCATGGCGTCCAGGGTCGCTATGCGCCGCTATTCGAGGACGGCGACATGCTCATCATCGCCCACGACGCCTGGCTGCCGAACGTTCAGCCCTTGGTCGACCACAAGAACTCCATCGGCATCCACACCACCGCTGTGGGTGTGTCGTCCATTGGCAACAATGCGGGGGCCATCAAGAGCCACATTCAGAGCGCCTACGACAATGGCAATCTAGCCTTCGTGCTGCTGGTCGGTGACGCCGCGCAGGTCGCCACGCCCTATGCGTCTGGCGGTGCGTCGGATCCGTCCTATGCCAAGCTCGCCGGCGGCGATTCATACCCCGACGTGCTGGTCGGACGATTCTCGGCGGAGACGGCAGCCCACGTCGACACCCAAGTGCAGCGCACCATCGACTACGAGCAAGGGCAGGCCACCCAGCAGCCTTGGTTCAAGAAAGGCGTTGGCATCGGGTCCACTGAAGGGCCAGGGGACGACAACGAGCTGGACTTTCAGCACATTGCCAACATCCGCACCGATCTCATCAACTACGGCTACACCCAGGTCGACGAGATCTACGATCCCGGGGCCTCGGCCGGGGCGGTAGCCGCAGCGCTCAATGAGGGCCGTGGCATCGTCAACTACACAGGCCACGGATCGATGGGCTCCTGGGTGACCGCCAATTTCTCTAACGCCAACGTCAACAATCTGACCAACACCGGCAAGCTCCCATTCATCAACAGCGTGGCCTGCAACAATGGCGAGTTCAACTCGGGCACCTGCTTTGGTGAGGCTTGGATGCGAGCCACGCACAATGGTGCACCTGCCGGTGCCATTGGCATCTACGCATCCAGTATCAGCCAATCCTGGAATCCACCCATGGTGGCTCAGGACGAAGCCATCGACCTGCTCGTGGCCGAAGCCTATTTCAGCTTTGGAGCGCTGTGCTTCGCTGGCTCAGCACGAATGATCGACGAGTTCGGTAACGGCGGCGTGGAGATGTACGACACCTGGCAGGTCTTTGGTGATCCCTCGCTGCGGATCTTGGGCACCGTGGCGCCTGTCACTGGGTTGAGCGTCACCCCGCCGGAAGATCTCGAGGCGTCCGGCCCGGCCGGCGGGCCCTTCGACATGACCGAGATGGTCTATACACTCACCAACGGGATCGGGACCGGCTCGCCCATCGATTTCAGCGCTACGGCCAGCACCCCCTGGGTGACGGTCACCCCGGCCACCGGCACCCTCGATCCCGGGGCCTCGACCACGGTAACGGTGTCGTTCAACGCCAGCGCCAACGGACTGAGCGACGGCTATTGGGACGACACGGTGCTGCTGGTCAACGAGACGACTCACGAGGGCGACAGCAGCCGCCACGTGGGCGTCACGGTAGGCGCGCCGGGCCCCCAATATGAATGGCCGCTGGACCAGGACCCGGGGTGGACCGTCGAAGGGGCCTGGTCCTTTGGACCGCCGACGGGTCTAGGGGGCGCCGAGTATGGCGCTCCCGACCCGAGCGCTGGCCATCAGGGGGCCAACGTCTACGGCTTCAATCTACAGGGGGACTACCTGAACGGTCTCCCAGAGACGCACCTCACGACCAGCGCAATCGACTGTTCCCACCTGTCCAACGTCAGCTTGCGCTTCTGGCGCTGGCTCAACGTCGAAGGGGGACAATACGATCACGCCTCCGTGCGGGTGAGCAACGATGGGACCAGCTGGACCACCGTGTGGGAGAATTCGGCGGATCTGGCCGACTCGGCCTGGCAGGAGATGGAGCTCGACATTGCCGGCCTGGCCGACGGACAGCCCACGCTCTACATCCGCTGGACCATGGGGACGACCGACGAGGGGCTGGTCGCTTCGGGCTGGAACATCGACACCATCTCCCTCTGGGCTTACGCGGCGACCTGCAACGACCTGGATGGAGACGGATTCCTGCCCACTGACTGTGGTGGTGATGACTGCGACGACGGCGATGCCAGCATCCATCCCGGGGCCGGCGAGACCTGCAACGACAACCGGGACAACGACTGCGACGGTCTCACCGACGGTGCCGACGATGATTGCTACGGCGGCGGCAACGACCCCTTCGGCCCAGGGGCTGATGCCGATGCCAACGGCGAGCTGGTGGGTCTCATCTGTGGCTGCCGGGCGGTCGGCTCACCATCAAGAAGTGGGTTCGGCATAGCCGTGCTTGGCCTGCTTGGCGCCGCTCTCGGCACCTGGCGGCGACGGCGTGGCTAGCACTACAAACCTCGCTTTCAGGCCCCAAAGCTCGTGCCCCGAGCGCTACGGGAGCGTGGAAGGCGTGGCTCATCGGTGGTAGTCAGCGGTCATGATGAAAATGCTCTCTCTCCTGGGCCTGGTAGCCCTCTTGGCCCTCAGCGGCTGCACCAAACAGAAGGAGTGCAGCGAGACCATCGACACCATCAACGGCACCGTCGAACGGTTCGACAAGCTCGACGTGCAGGTAAACATGACCGACCCGACGAAGGCCGCCGAGCAGATGAAGAAGCTCGCGAAAGCCGTCGAGGAAGAGGCGGAGAAGATCAACAAGCTCAACCCAGAGACGCCGGAGCTGAAGAAGCACGTCGAGGCCTATCAGGAAATGGTCGCCGACATGGCCAAGGCCACCAAGGCCCTCAGCGCAGCCGCCAAGGACATGGCCGAGCTCGAGAGCGGCATGAAGAAGTCCCAGAAGGACCTCTCGTCGACCATGGAAGCGGTCAACGGCGCCTGCGCGACCAACGCCGCCGGCTGCGCCGAGATCGCCGCCAAAATGCAGCAGGCCCCCACCGGCAGCGAAGGCGACGAGATCTTCATGAAGAAGCTGGAAGCCTTCGGTGGAATGCTGAAGGCCTTGAGCCCCAAGAACCCCAAGGTGGCCGCACCGCTCACTCAGCTGGTGAAGGCCGTCGAGGGCCAGGTGGCCTTGCTCAAGAAGGCGAAGAAGACCGAGAAGAGCGGCGGGGATGCCGCCGACGCCCTCAACAAGGCGACCGATGCCGAGGATGGGTTGGTCTCGGCGATCAACACGTTCTGCGGCGCTCCCTGACCGGCTCGCTGAGCTGACCGGGTCGCACCGGTCTGGCCGCTGCTGACTCCAGTGCCCATGGAGAGTTGCACTGGCGCCGCAGCATTTCTGCCGCTATCGCCCCGCGGCGCATGGCTTAAGCCGTGGGTCGTTGCTATTATTTCGGGACCATGGGTAGCTTGCCTAGAGCCAGGTCGATCGCCATGGGGGGAGCCATCGCGATGGTGGCATATAGTGCGCTTTCCTGCTCCGTCGAGACCGACGGCGACGGGGACGGCGGGAGCTCCAGCTCGGGGACAGGCGGCGTCGGAGCGCACATCACCGGGGGAGGGAGACCGGCAGACGGCGTCATCATCTCGTCTATCGAGCTGTACCAAGGGGTGCGTCGCCCGCTGATGGAAAATGGCGTGCCCTCCGAGACGGCGGTGCCCATCATTTTGGGGCGCGACACCCTGTTCCGGATCTTCTACCACACCGATCCGGGCAGCTTTAACGGCCTGCCCGTGGCGGTCCGGCTGCTACTCGGCGAGAACGAGCCGATCGTGGTCGAGGCGGCGATCGGGGGAACCTCCGCCCCAGGCAACTTGAACAGCACGGCCAACGTCTTCGTCCCAGGCTCCGCCATGACAGCCTATACCTACCGCGTCGAGCTGCTCCATCCGGCGGCAGACTCGAGCGGCCAGAGCGTCAGCTCGGTCTACCCGATGGAGGGACAGGCGGCGCTGCCCGCCATGGACGCCGGCCAGCAGCTGAAGCTGGTGCTGGTCCCGGTGATCTATGGCGCTGACGGATCGGATCGACTGCCCGATACGTCAGAGGTGCAGATGCAGCTCTACAACGACTATTTCAAGAAGCTGTACCCGATCCCCAACGTGCACGTCACTCTGGCTGGTGCCACCTATTGGAGCCAGACGGTGTCGCCCAATGGCGCTGGCTGGAGCGAGCTGCTCAGTGCCATGACGAGTCTGCGCCAGCAGAACGGCGCAGCGCCAGACGACTACTACTATGCCATCTTCAGCCCCGCTCAGAGCTTCTCGCAATTCTGCGGAGGGGGCTGCGTGGCCGGGCTCAGCTGGCTCGCGGGCCCCACCGACGCCCAATCCCGGATAGGCATCGGGCTGGGCTTTCCCGGCGTTGGATCGGTGGAGACGGCGGTCCACGAGGTGGGTCATGAACATGGGCTCGGGCACGCGCCCTGCGGCACCAACGACGGGCTGGACTACAACTTCCCCCACCCAGACGGCTCGCTAGGCACCTGGGGTTACGACCTGATCAACGGGACGCTGATTGCCCCAGAGGTCAAGGACCTGATGAGCTACTGCGACCCCATTTGGGTGTCCGACTACCACTTCATACGGATGTTCGACCGGCTGCGAATGGTCAACGCTGCTGCCGCCGACCTCCAGCTGTCCGGCGAGCTGATCGACCAGACCTACGAACGGGTGCTCATCGACCTGGACGGCACCGCCAGCTGGCAGGACCCCCTCACGCTCCACACCCCCCCACAGGGCCAGCTGCGGACGCTGACCGCGAGCACCGCTGCAGGCACGGTGGAGCTCACCGGCCACTTCTATCCGATGAGCCACATCGCCGGCGGCATGCTGCTGTTCCCCCAGACAGACCCAGCGACAGACCAAATCGCCTTTGAAATCGCTGCAGTTGAGCACTTGCTCAGCCGCTGAGCAACCGCTGGCGCACCCCAAGACGGCAGCTGGGCCTGGTCCGACGCCATGAGCGCAGAAGTTGGCGCCTGAGGGAAGACGGGACGCCCCCGCCCACCTGCCTGCGGCGCTGATTGACGTCCCTGCAGGTAGCCCATAGAACACCGCCGGATCTATTTGGGCTGCCCACCGAGAGGGCCGCCCCAGGCGCGCCCAACGACCGCCGTCGGCCGGGCCGCGCGCCGCCTCGTCGAGATAGGGAGATCGAATGCACCCCACTGGGATGTTGACCATGCTGGTCGGTCTGTTCGCGGCCTTCTGCTGGAGCGCGAATCGGCGCTGGCAGCTGCTGAAGGTCGGCCGTGACGCAGCGCGTCTGGATCAGCTAGTCGAGCGCATCAAGGGCACCTTGGTCTATGCGTTCTTCCAGAAGAAGATGGGCCAATACCCGGCCGCCGGGCTGGCTCACAAGATCATCTTCTTCGGCTTTCTGATCCTCTTGCTCCGCTCCCTGATTCTCTGGGGTCGGGGCTTCTCCCCTGAGTTCAACCTGTGGGTGCTCGGCCCCCAGCCCCTCGACTTGCCTCTGCTCGGTCCCGTAGCGCTCGGCCATCACTACGACTTCCTCAAGGACATCGTGGCTTTGGCGGTGCTGCTCGGCGCCGCCTACTTCCTCTACCTGCGGCTCGGCAATCGCGCCCCCCGGATGACCCAATCTCGCGAGGCCGTGCTCATTCTGATCATCATCATCGTGATGATGATCGGCGACATGGCTTATGACGGCGCCGCCCAGGTACTCTACGAGCGCCACTATCTGGACGTCTGCAAGGGCGGCCAAGCCGAGCTCTGTGCCAGCGTAGCGACGGTGGCCTCTCACCTAGGCCCTGTGCCCGGCGCCGCCGCTACAGCGGTGGAATGGAGCAGCTACCCCACCCCGATAGGCTCGCTCTTTGCTGTCCTGTTCCAGGGTTTCAGCCCCGACTCGCTGATCATCATCGCCCACCTTGGGTTCTGGGTGCACGCCAGCTTGGTGATGATCTTTCTCAACTTGCTGCCCCACTCCAAGCACTTCCACGTCATCACTGCCATCCCCAACGTCTTCACCAGGGACCTGGAGCATCCCGGCAAGCTGTCTCACGTGGGCACCGCCGAAGAGCTAGGCGAGAAGGTGATGGCGGCCTACGAGAATCCGGACACTGCCGAGCCCATCGGCGCCTCCCGCATCGAGCACTTCACCTGGAAGGGGCTGCTCGACCTCTATACCTGCACCGAATGTGGACGCTGCTCCGACAACTGCCCGGCCCATCGCACGGGCAAGCTCTTGAGCCCCAAGCAGCTGCTCATCAACTTGCGCGACCACCTCTACGAGCGGGAGGATGAGTTCCTCAACCGCGCCGGCGGTCCCAAAGGTGAGAGCGACGACGGCCACGGCGCTGACCATGCCCCTGAGACCGAGGAGGACGCAGGCGACCACGAGGCAGAGCACGACGGGGAGCACGAGCATGAGGGCGACGACCATGGCCACCACGAGCCGGTCTATCCTGACAACCCGATTCCGGTCCCCGAGATGAAGTCTGAGCCCGTCGACTTGATAGGCAACGTCATCCACCCCGACGTTCTTTGGGGCTGCACCACCTGCCGCGCCTGCGAAGAAGTGTGCCCGGTGCTCAACACCCACGTCGACAAGATTGTCGACATGCGCCGCAACCTGGCGCTGATCAAGGGCGAGTTCCCCCAGGAGCTGGGCATGCCCTTCCAGGGTATCGAGGTCAACGGCAACCCCTGGGACCTGGCGCGGCTCGATCGCGGCGCCTGGGCCGAAGGGTTGGACATCCCGACAGCAGCCGAGCGACCTGACGCGCCAGTACTGCTGTGGGTGGGCTGCGCCTCGAGCTACGACGACCGGGCCAAGAAGATCGCCCGGGCGACGGCCAAGCTCCTCAAGGCAGCAAACGTCGACTTCGTCATTCTCGGTGAAGAAGAGAACTGCACCGGCGACCCAGCGCGCCGAGCGGGCAACGAGTACCTCTTCGCGATGATGGCTGAGCAAAACATCGCGACCCTCAACGGCTACCAAGAGCAGGGAGGCGTCAAGACGATCGTGGCGGCCTGCCCCCATTGCTTCAACACCTTGGCCAACGAGTACCCTGACTTCGGCGGCAAGTACGACGTGGTGCACCACAGCGACTATCTGCTGGGTCTCATCGCCGAGAAGAAGCTGGTGCCCCACAAGAAGATCAAGAGCCGGGTCGTCTACCACGACTCCTGTTATCTCGGCCGGTACAACAACATCTACGAGCAGCCACGACTGGTGCTCGAGAGCATCCCAGGGGTCGAGCTAGTCGAGCCTGACGAGGCTACGGGCAACTTGGGCCAGTGCTGCGGCGCCGGCGGCATGCAGATGTTCATGGAGGAGCAGAACAAGGACCGCATGATGGTGCAGCGGACCTTGCAGCTGCTCGAAACCGGTGCCGATACCATCGCCAGCGCCTGTCCGTTCTGCGTCACCATGCTCACCGATGGGCTGAAGGATCAGGACAAGGAAGAGGACATCCGTCAGCTCGACATCGCCGAGCTCCTCGAAGAGAGCTGCGCCCTGGACTGACCGGCGGCTGAGCGGCAAGCCGTAGAACGACATAGCGGTTGTGGGTGGTCGCCCACGGAGGTCAAAAGCCATAGAATTGTCGTGGTGACCGCGCGTGTCGCAACATGGCCGTTCAACGCCTCAAAGAACTGAGAGCGCCGCGAACACGCTGGACTCTCAACTGTCCACAAAATCGGGGAAGCCCAGGCTGGGGCACAGGTCCAACTGCAGCATTTCGGTGATTCGAAGGGGGATGGCGCTCGGGGGCGGGGGCCGCTCCACCCGGCGACGGGGTATTGCTCCGGTCGTGCTGTGCCAAGACCCGATCGACCTTCTCAGGCGGCTTCCCGGTGATAGTACCGCAGCATTCCACCGACCCGCTCGCGGCAGACGATCGAGCCTATGGTCCGCCCAGCTGTCTCGTCGGGGTCGATCAGGCAGTTGTTGAGGCCCTGGTGAGGACGCTCCGCGTGGTAGTGGCGGACAAACTCGGTGACCGCATGGCGTAAGTGGTTCTCGCCCAAGGGCACCAGGCGGTTCAGGCACTCGGACTTGATGGAAAGCACGAACCTCTCGGCTTGGCCGTTCAGATTGGGTGAGCGAGCCGGGAGCCGCACCGCTTTCACGCCGCTATCCTTCAACATTCGGCGGAACGCGGCGGTGTAGAGCGGGTCGCGGTCGAGGATAATGAACCGCACGTCGTGCAGGAAGCCATCAACGGCGTCCGTGAGGTTCCTAGCAATCTGTTTCATCCATGGCTCGCAGGGCTGGCACGAGAGCCCGGCGATGTGGACCCGGCGCGTCTTCAGCTCCATGACGAAGAAGACCGAGTAGCGGACCAACCCACCCAGCGTCAGCACCTCGACCGTGAAGAAGTCGGCGGCAGCCATGTGTTCCCAATGAGCCTTCAGAAACGTCTTCCAAGGCATCCGCTTGCTGCGTTCCGGTGCGGGTTCGACGCCGTGATCCATGAGGATGCGTTTCACAGTGTTCCGCCCGATCTCATGGCCTAGGTTGTACAGGGCGTCACGGATTCGGGTGTACCCCCAGGTCGGGCTCTCATTGGCCATCCTGACGACAAGCTCGACGATGTCCTGGGCGGTCCGAGGACGCCCCGGAGCCTGACGCTTGCTGCCGTCGTACTTCTTCGCGATGAGCCGGCGATACCAACGCAAGATCGTGTCTGGCGTGACGAGACAGGCAACCTCTTTGAGCGCCTTCCGCCCGATCGCCTTGCCCCTGACCGCGAGGCGGCGGCGTTGGGTGTCGGTCAGCCGAAGACGACGTCCGCCGAGTTGCTCTCGCAGGACGATGTCCTCCTCCTTCAGGTACTCAATCACATTCAGTTGCTGGCGGTTGACCCAGCCGGCGAAGAAGTGCAGCAACAGTCGCTCGCTTTCGCTCACGGTTTGGGGTCCCGACGCGCGAGCGCGTCACCCCTGCACGGCAGGGCATCGTTCATGTTGGTCACCATAGCCGGTGATCACCCGTGTAGCGGGCGCGACCTCGGTCGAGTTGACTGGTGTCATCCCCCAGCCAAGCGCCCGGGATCGTTCGGGGTTCGGGTTAGCCGTGTTTCGGCACACCACGGGGCGGTGCCGAGCGACAGCTAGAGCTCGTAGAGCTTCACCCGGTCGAAGATGATGTCGGGATAGGTCGGCGCCGGGAGCTTTTCGTAGGAGTAAGCGCCAAAGCTTGGATACCCGCCCGAGTCCTGGCCATCGATTTGGGAGTTGATGGCGTTGACCACCGCGAGGTTCTCGTAGACCGTCGCGCCGTCCATTGCGACGCGAATAGCGCCGATACCGCCGGCGCTGGGAAGCCGGTAGTCGGACGTCACCCACACTTCGAAGAAGTGTGGGCCAGGCGTGTAGGGCCAGTTGGCGGTATCGCTATGGGTCCAAGCGCTGTTGTTGGTGAGCATGTCGAGGTCGGGCTCGTGCTCGCCATAGACGCGAATCTCGAACTCGGCAGAGTCGAGGGACAGGGCAATCGGGGGATTGATCGGGTGCTGCGGCGGACCCCAGGCGTTGGGGTAGTGGGCGCCCCAAATCTGGAAGAAGATGCACCAGCCGATGTCTTGCCAACTCGAGGCACTCGAGAAGTCGGCTTCGAACTCGACCTTGTAGGCCTGCTGCATCTTCGTGTAGGCGCCCTCAATGAGCTTGTCCGTATTGCGCATGCGGAACGCGTTGTGCGTGTTGTGGGCATCGACGGGCACGACCGTGCGCACCCGCAGATCCGGCTCGAGCGTTGGTACCTCGTAGTGGATCCCAAAGGTGAAGAACTGGGGGGCGGTTGGGAGGGCGATCCGGTAGTTGTTGGTGTCCGGCTGTGGCCTTCCGGACGGGCCGAGTGGCATGGTGGCAACGAGGGCGTCGTATTCGGTCTTCTCCAGGTCGCCGGCATCGAGCTTCCAGATGAGCTCCCCGGGCGGAGCGACGCCTCCGGCTCCTCCCGCGGCGGTGCCGCCAGCCACACCTCCTGCACCGCCCGCGCCGCCACTCGCAGTAGTCGAGGCGCCGGCGCCACCGCCACCGTTCGGCATGCCGTCGTGGGTGTCTGACGACGAGTCGCAGGCGCACCAGCAGAGCAGTGGCACCAGGACGGCCGCCAGCTGCGGCAAGGCAGTGGCGCTCGCTGTTTCGCGTGTGGGCCAGCTCAGCGTCATCGTCACTTGCAGCCTATCGTCTCCCGGTGTTGCTCCGCAATCGACGCCTTCCACGGATGCTCACCCATTTCTTGTCGAACAGGTCGCAGCAGAGCTCCGTTGGGAGAGTAGTCATCCACAACAGTCATCAGGTCCACGTCGCCATACCGACGAAGGCGCTGTCCCAGTTACATAGTAAGGTGTCGGCTATGGTGGTCGAGCGACTGGACATGGAGCCGCTCCTGGAAGCGGACGAGGAACAGCGCGGCTCCTGGGACGTCGCTCTGGTTACGCCCGAGGGGGTGGTCCTCTCCGGGACCCTACTGGTGACGGACCGGCGCCTGCTGTTCCACGCTCGGCAGGATCACACCCGCAAGGGTGACTGGCTCGAGATCGGCCACATGCGCCAGCGGTTCGCGCCGGTCTACCCCGACTCCGTCTGCATGTACGCCGCCGGCTCCGGCGACGCTGCCCACCTCGTCATTCCCAGACCCGAGGTGACACGGGTCGACATCCGCCGTGGCTTCCTCGATCGGAGCGTGCGGATAACCCTGACGGGGAGCCGGGTGCTCACCCTCCGCAACGCCGGGTTCAACGCCAAGAAGATCGTGACCGCTCTGGGTTGACGTCTACTTCTGCGACCCGCAGAGTCCGTGGCAACGAGGCTCGAACGAGAACACGAACCGCTTGCTGCGCCAGTACTTCCCCAAAGGCCAACCGATTGATGGCTTCACGCAGCGGCAACTCAACGCGGTTGCTCGTGAACTCAACGAGCGACCACGCCAAACGTTGAACTTCTCAACCCCAGCCGAGATACTCAATGGTGCGCTCACCGGCTGACCACACACACAAACGCCCTATTTGACCGCAGCCAGTGTCAACCCGAAGCTCCAGCAACTACGACCTGCGTTGCCCCGAGATTCGAGTAAGACGAGAATCGAGCTCGAGATTCGAGCCCCCCAAGATTCGAGCCCATCGAGATTCGAGCCCATCGAGATTCGAGCCCGAGAACCGAGCTCGAGCTCGGCCTCGGTCGGATGCGGAGTCGTTCAGGGGCCCGAGCGCGGAGCGGAAGGGATCGCGGTAATCGAGCATCGATCTCCGAGCTCCGAGCCCCGAGACTCGAGAGTCACTGAATCCGCGACGTTCCGGAGCCCCTGCGATTGTCGCCCCCGCCGAGGTGGTGCATGGTGTATGAACCTGCAGCCTAGGGAGACTCTATCGAATGGCTACCGACAGGCCAGTTGACCCAGCCGCCTTGCCGCGACCTGTCATGTGTTGCGCCATCGATGACGTTGCGCTGGCGTCACTGAGACGACCGCCAGAGGAGCAGCTGCGGTGCAGCCTGTGTAGCCATGACATCGAGGGCGAGCCTGGGGGCAGCGGGCTGTTCATGTGGACCCGAGGGGACCAAGTGCGCTTCGACGAGCCGCCCTTGTGCGCCCAGTGTGCCACCGCGGTAGGCGTGACGGCCTTCTCCTTGTGGTGCGGCGACGACGAAGGCGAGTGACCCCAGCGCCCGCTGCGCCTGGTTCCCGAAACGTGACATGCAGACCCTGCTCATCGTGGCGCCAGACAGCGACGAGGTCGCACCAGACCTCGCGCTCGAGGCGGCGGGACTGAGTGACGTTGGCCAGGAGCGCGAACGGAACGAGGATCAATTCCTGATCGCCACGCTCCAGCAAACGCTCCACGTGATGGACACCAGCGTGAGCTACGACGCGTTGCGCTGGCTGCCGTCTGGCGGAAAAGGGATCCTGCTGTTGGTCGCTGACGGTATGGGCGGCACCGGCGGCGGTGACATCGCCAGCTCAGTGGCGGTCCGCACCATCGCCAACTACCTGTGCAACGTGATCCCGGCTACCCAAGAGGTGACGCCGAGCCAGAGCCCGCTGCGCCAGTCGACCATCCCTGGCATGCGCCAGGGGTTGAAGTCCGCGCTCGAGCAGGGGGACGTGGCGGTCCGCCGGGCCGCCCAACGCGAAGGCGCCAGCGAGACCATGGGAACCACGGTAACGATGGCCTACATTCGATGGCCTCACCTCTACGTCGCCCACGTGGGCGACACGCGGTGCTA
>JAUVCD010000995.1 GCA_030590865.1 Myxococcales bacterium
GCGAAGCCATGATCAGCACGAGGGTTGTCCCATCTCTCTTGGCAGTCGCGCTGCTCCTCACCGCCACCGAGGCGCAGGCGGAGGGCGGCGCTGGCGGGATTGGCGGCGTCGGTGGCGGAGGGGGCACAGCGGGCGCCGCGGCAGGCGGCTATGGCGGCGGCTTCGTGCTCAGCGACGGAGACGGCGACGGCGTCACCATGCAAGAGGGGGACTGCGACGATTCGAACCAAGACGTCTACCCCGGCGCGAACGAGATCTGTAACGGCCAGGACGACAACTGCGACGGCGCCATCGACGAGGGGCTCACCGCAACCCACTACGTCGACGGCGACGACGACGGCTGGGGCAATGCCGACGACTCGACGGTCCTGTGTATCGGAACCGATGAGAGCTACGTCCCCGAAGCTGGCGACTGCGATGACGCCAACCCCTCATCGTATCCAGGAGCAGAGGAAATCTGCGACGGACAAGACAACGACTGTAACGGTCAGGTCGACGAGGGACTCGACTGTCCCGACCAGTACGCTGGGTTAACGCCAACGGCCAACGGCGTGACCGCCCTGCTCTTGGCAGCCTGGATGGGAGTGAGTGTATGGCGACGGAAACGCAAGCTCTCGCGCTGAGTTGGCTGAGTCGACTGCGCGGCTGGCTTGCGCTGCTCCCAGTCCGGATCGACGACCGCCGCTTCTGGATCTGCGCTGGGCTCGGGGTTCTGCTGCGAGAGGCTGCCCTGCAAGGCTCGTGGATGCCGTTGCGTGAGGCGATGGCCTGGGCGGTCACCCACACGCTGAACTTGCTCGGGATGGCAGCCCAGCTGGTTGAGGGCCCGGCCGTCGTCGTCGGCCCCCACACCATCGGCCTCACGGTGCGCTGCTCTCACATCGAGGTCTTCGCGCTGGTCCTGCCGCTGCTCTGGGATCGGCGGTTGAGCGGGCTGAGCAACCTGCTCCAAATTGGGGCCCTCGGCGGAGCGCTCTTCGTCATGGGGGTCCTGCGCATCAATCTCTCGATCGCCCTCTACCTTCAGGGCGTCCCCTGGGAGTGGGCCCACGACCTGTTGCTCGGCGTTTGCTACTTTGCGGTGCTCGCTCCGATTCTGCACCGTGGCGCGTGGCTGGGCGCGCCGGCCCTAGCGTCGACGACCAGCGCATCATGACGCCTTGCGTCGTCATCCCGGCCAAGAACGAAGCGCGCTGTCTACCGCGCTTGCTCGCCGCCCTAGCCAGGCAGCGGCAGTCCGTCCAGATCGTGGTGGCCGTCGCGCCAGGCGGTGATCACTGGACCGGCGGGCTCTGTACAGCACCGGGCGTGTCGATCGTCGAGGGGGGAACTCCGGCGCAAGCACGCAACGCAGGCGCCCGAGCCGCGACGGGCGATCCGCTGCTCTTCCTCGACGCCGACGTGCTGCCTCCCAACGCCGATTTCGTGACCCAGGCTTGCGCCGCTTTGATCACCCAAGAGCTCGACGTGGCAACGGTGGGCTACCGTTCCCTCGAGCCAGCGCTGCGCGAACGTTTCTTCTACGGCCTGGTCAATGTCCTGCAAAGCGCCGGAACGCGGATCGGCCGACCCAGCTACCTGGGCTGTTGCCTGGTGGTGCGCCGCGACGCCCACAACCTGCTCAGCGGTTTTGACGAGCGGATCGCCTTCGCCGAGGACTATGACTATGTCACCCGCGCCCGCCGGTGTGGCCTGCGGATCGGCCTGTTGCCGGGGATCGACATCCTGGCCGACGGTCGCCGCATCCGCGACTACGGGCTCGGCCGCACGCTGCTCGCTGGGCTGCGCGCCGCGTCATATCGCCAACGGCACGGTGAGATCGATGACCTGGCGATCGTGGATCCCCACTATTTCGAGAGACGCGAAGCGCCAGCCCGAGCGGTGGATGCAGGCCTCGGCTCAGTCGATCCCATTGCCGCGGGAGCTTCCGTCAACGACCCTAGGCTCACGCGATGACCCACCTGTCAGACCGGCCGAGCTATCCCCCGCCGCCGTGGCAGACCCATGTCGAGGGGGCCGCAAGCAGCTACCTCGTTCCCGCCCGGGCATTGCGCCTTCCCGCGGGTTTTCGGCCGGTCAGCGCCTTCGGCAGAACGTCTGGGATGCTCGCCTATCTGCGCTATCTGCCGCCTTCGCCGCTGCAATACCAGGAGCTGCTCTGGATCCCCACGATGGTTCGCGCAGCAGGCAAAATCGGTGGGTACATCGAGAAGATTTACGTCGACGATGAGGCGTCCTTGGCCGCTGGCCGGACCGAATGGGCCCTGCCCAAGACGCTGGCCCGGTTCGAACGCCAGGGGGATCGAGTCGTCTTCGCGGCCGAGGACGGGACCCATGGGACATTTCGGCTACGCGGTTTCGGGCCTCGTCAGCCCCTGGGCACCCGCTTGACGACCCTTCAAGCACGAGCGGACCAGGTCCTGCAGTTCGTTTGCACCTTCAGCGGGCGAGTACAACTAGGCGGCCTTCACGTCGAGTCCTT
>JAUVCD010000805.1 GCA_030590865.1 Myxococcales bacterium
TCGATCCGAACAACCTCCCCTTCGGTCTGGTTGCACCCACCAACCCAACGGCCGAGAAACTGCGCCGGGTCTTCAACACCATGGCCGCCAAGGGGGCCGACGCCCAGGCACCGATAGAGCCGGAGCAGGCCCCGGCGCCCATGCCACCGGCAGCGCCAGCAGGTCCCGCAGCGCCGGAAATCGAATTTGAAGACAGCGTCGAAGAGTACCCCGAATCCTGGACCGGTCCGCGGCCAGATCGGGAGGGCTTCAACCCTGGTTCCGCCAGTAGCTTCCCTCCCCCGTCGTCCTACGCCCCGCCTGCCGGCGCCGCCTTCCAAGATGCAGCGCCACAAGCCAGCGGCATCGATTCACACCGCGCCCCGCCGCTCAGCTTCCACCCCTCAACACTGCCGCCGAGCCGCAAGTCGAACGTCGGCCTGGTGATCGCCCTGGTCATCGTCCTGTTAGCACTGGTGGCCGTCGCGGCATTTGGCGCCCACTTGCTCGGCCTCGTGCGACTGCCCCTCAGCCGACCTGGCAACCCACTTCGGTGTCCAAGCGTGACCTCGGTCGCTCACCGCGGATTAGCGGCAACCCAGTCCAGCGCCGAGCGCACGTAGGCAGCGTAATCCTGCGGCGCCCCCAAGTCGGCCTGCAGCACCTCCATGGTGCGGGCGTCGATTAGTGCATTCCACGGTATTGCCGTAATGGCCGCAACCGAGGCAATGCGACGAGCATTGACGTCGAGCACCACGGTAAAATTGGCGTTCCGCTCTTGAATCCAGTTGACCAGATCGCAGCGGTCCGGCGGCACATCCGGATCGGGGCCCATGATGACCGCCTGCACCACGACGGCACCCTCGGCTCGCAAAGCTGGCTGGGCTGCAACCATCGCTTTGGTCTGCTCGCTGCAGACCGGACACCACATGGCCACTGCCATGAGATGAACCACCAGATTTCGCTCGCCACTCGGGTCGTAGACGTCGGCTAGAGAGACCGTCCTGAGGCCACCTGACGTAGTCCCGTCGAGGTAGCCCCGGAACATGAAGTTCGGAATGATGTCCCCTGGAATGGTCCCCTGGCGCGGCGTCGCGCCGAGCTGCCCGGTTGGGTAGGGCACCCCATCCGGGTTGTGGTCGTGGCCCACCACGTCCACATCATCGAAGTCGCAATCCTCGTCGCAACCGGCGAGCACCAGAGCCACCAGCCCAACCGCCAGGACGGCCAGCAGCATGGTCAGCGGTGATGCGCGATGAGCGGCTGGCCCGCCGGCGCAACAGGTGACCGCAACGTCGCTCAGGCTGGCGGGGGGACGAGCAAGATGAGCCATGACCTTCAGTGCATAGCTGAGCCCGATGGGTTGCGCCACCACCGAGATCGTCGCTTCCGGTGCGGTATCAGAACGTCGTTGACGCTTTTGTTATCAGGACATCGCTGACACTTCTTGGGCGTTACGCCCTGGGAAGAGTGTCGAGCGATGAGCAGGAAGATCGAGTTCGTAGAGCGCGCGACTGAGCCCGGTGCAAAGGTGGCACCTCTAAGCCGCGAGTTCGGGCTCAGCAGACAGACGGGTTACAAGTGGTTGAAACGTTTCAAGGAACTCGGGTACGCGGGTCTTGAAGAGCATAGTCGTCGGCCAAACAGCAGTCCTCTCGCCTTCGGAGAGGAGTTGGTGGCGGCGGTCTTGGAGACACGTGACGCCCATCCGAACTGGGAACGAAGAAGGTCTGAGCCGGCCCTAAATCAGTGGACACCCAGCAAGGAGGCTATCCTTGCCTTGGAGAGTCCCCTGAATGCCGAAGAAGAATCGAAAGAGAAAGCGCTACCCCGACGGGCACTTGGCAGAGTAGGAACTGATTGCGATAGGCATGAATGCGCTCCCTCTCGTAGGTGAGAGCCAACCATGTCTCCATTGGCTGCCAGTCGTTGACGTACCCAGACGCGAGCCACGCGCAATTGACTGACTGACGGATGTCACGCCAACCACGGCGCCTCGTCGATGGCCTCCCAGCCCCGACCCTCAATGATCCCGGTGGCGGTATCGGTGGCGACGCTGATTCCGAATGATCCTCAAGCGCGTTTCGGAGCGACCACCACAAAGAAGGACCTTCTGCGGGTCGCACCAATTGGTGGTGGTGGTGTGCGGACTCCCGCTAGGTTGTCGTTCCCCCATGGGAGTGAAGCGCAAGTTGAAGAAGGCTGCCAAAGCCACCAAGAAGGCCGCAAAGGCGGTGTAGACGGCCAAGTCGTTCCGTAGAAATCGGCGAGCATGAAGACGGCGCGGCCCCGAGGTGCTGATCTCAGGGCCGCAGGGGAGTATAGATTGCCATGATGGCGGCGGCATCCGGCCGCGCTATGGCATCGAGTAGCAGAGCGACGTCGTCACAGGACGCGCGCCACAGTGGCGTGGCGAAGCGGGCAGGTGGTTGGGGCGCGCGTCTCTGCGCGGGTCAGCGGGTCGTCTGACCCGTGGGGGTGGCGCTGTGTTGCCTAGCGGCCGGCGCCGACCAACAGACTCGCGCAGATTGCTGCACGGAGTCCAGCTCTGCTGGACGGAGTCAACATGTGCCGGGGCGCTCAGGCGCGCTCGAGCACGCATGGGAGAATGGCGACCCCTGGCGAGAGCCTCTGAACGAAGACGCCGATGCTGCAACAGCCCACGTGCGCCGCCATGCCGATCAGGCATTGGGTGCTGTGACGTTGACGCCATCATGGGAGGCCGTACAAACGCCCTATTTCGTCTCGAGCAGAATTACCAGAATCGCCTGTTATGCGAAGAATGGGGGTTGGTCGCCGAGTGACAGCGCTCCGAGGTCATCCCTCGCCCCCCTTCCGCCACCGGCAAGAAGCGCTGTCCAATGCAAACCGATGACGCAAACTCGGACAACTGCGAGCCCGCCTCCGCCTCGGCGCCATCCTCCCCCGTCACCTCGAGGGCAGCGTCACCCTCCACCGCCCATGCTCGTCCCTCCGCGGTGGCTGGGCCCGACAGTCCCGCGCCCACCATCACCGCCACGACCCAGGTTGGGAGCCAACACAAGGCGGTGAGCACAGGCGGTGAGTACAGGATCGACGGCACCGGATGCCTTCGCTAACCTTCCGCAGGAGGGGCTTGGAGGTTCCATTGTCCTCTACGCCGCGCGGGGGATATCCATGTCATTCATCGCCAGCAGGTTCGACTTCCTCACTGCCAAGCCAGTGCGGCGAGCCGAAGTGCGCGCCGTACGCGAGCGCTTGCTGAACGCGCTGGTTTTCATCTTCGGCATCGTCGGTGGGATATCGATTCTCATCGGGGTGAGCCTCGCCGTGCGGGCCGGCCAGCACGGGTACGCGGCGGCCTATGGATGCCTATGCGCCGTGCTCGTCACGGCCGCACTGCTGGCGCGCCGCATCCCCTACACACCCAAGGCGGTAGGCCTGCTCGTCGTGGGAATGGGCATGGGAGTGCTGACGCTGTTCCGATTGGGCCTCAGTGGTGTCGGCATCGAGATCATCACCGCGTTCACCGTGCTTGCCACCGTGCTGTTCGGCCTCCGCCAAGGTCTGCTCCTGCTTGGCATCGGGCTAGCGGCGGTCGCTGCTGCGGCTGCGGCCCATGTGACCGGCCTCGTCCCAACCCCAGCCGACACGCTGCTCACCTCGTACAGCGCGGTGGCGTGGACCAACGCCGGCATCATCTTCGGTCTGTTCACCTTCGCCCTCGTGCTGTCGCCCCAACTGCTGCTGCATCGGCTGGAGCGAGCGATGAAGGAGCAGGAGCACAGAGCTGATGAGCTACAACGGGCCAACGAGGAGCTCGAACGGCAGATCGTGCTACGAGAGCG
>JAUVCD010000527.1 GCA_030590865.1 Myxococcales bacterium
TTCGACGATCTCGACGGCTCCGACATGTCCACCGCCGAGATCTTCGATCCCGGCGCCAATAGCGGATTGGGCACCTTCACCGAGCTGACCGAGACCATGGCCATGCCCCACGGGAGGCATTCGGCGACGCTCTTGCCCACCGGCGACGTGCTCATTTTCGGCGGGGACCAGGCGGCCGCCGACCTCTTCGTTGGTGGCGGAACCACCGGTCCCGGTGTGTTTACCTCGGCGGGCAGCTTGCTGGCCGGGCGGCGGATGCACTCGGTCACCGCGCTGGCCGACGGGCGAGTGCTCATCGCTGGGGGACAGGGCACGATGTCTCTCGACCTTTCGAGTGCCGAGATCTACGACCCGAGTGGCGACACCTACTCGCACACCGGCTCGTTGTCCACGCCGCGCAGCCTGCATACGGCAACCCTAATGCTCGACGATCGGGTGCTCGTTGCCGGCGGCATGTTCATCGCCCTTCCAACCGCCGTGGCCCAGCTGTTCGATCCCACGGCCAACGGTGGCCTGGGCGCCTTCACCAGCACGGGCTCGATGACCACAGCCCGCGTAACACACACGGCGACCGTGCTGCCGAGTGGCGAGGTCCTGATGGCTGGTGGAGGGCTCTACGCCTCACCGACGGCCTCTGCCGAGCGCTACGATCCTGCCGTCGGCACCTTCACCGCCACAGCGGGAGCCATGACCGTGCCGCGCATCAATCACGGCGCGGCACTCTTGCCGAATGGCAAGGTCCTGCTGGTGGGTGCCAACTCCGCCGAGCTCTACGATCCGGCGACCGACACCTTCACGGCCACAAGCAACCCTGGTGCCGTCTATGGGCAGGCGTTGGTGGCGGTGCTGCCCAACGGCAAGGCCCTGGTGACCGGGAGCGACACACTGGCGGCCGAGCTCTACGACCCAGATACCGAGACCTTCGCCTTCACCGGCGTCGACTGGGTCGGGCGAGTGGGGCACTCGACGGTGGCACTGCCCACTGGCGGTGTGCTGCTCATCGGTGGCAGCGGCCACAGCTTCACCTCTCTCCCGCTGTCCGACGCGGCGCTGTTTGATCCCTTGTCCGACACCTTCGTCCCCACGCCGTTGATGGCCGGGCCGCGGTCCATGGCTGGTGCTGCACTCTTGCACACCGGTGAGGTCTTCGTCGCTGGCGGGACGGCTGGGGCCCCCTTGGACGTGCCGCCGCCTGTTGCCTCAGCCGAGCGCTGGTCGCCGACCTTGGGCCATCCAGCCTGGCGGCCGGTGATCACCGACATCCCGCCCACCGCCACGCCAGGCGGTGAGGTGGTGATCCAAGCCACGGGCCTGTCCGGACCGGAGGCGAGCAGCGGCCGCAGTAACGCTTCGGCGAGCAACCACCCAGTCGCCGCCTGGCAATCGCGACTCGGTGGCGGCGTGCTCTACGGCGAGATCAGCAGTTGGACGACCAGCTCGGCCACCTGGCAGGTGCCGCCAACGGCCGCCTACGGTCCCGGTCAGCTCACGCTCTTCGTCAATGGCATCGGCAGCGAATCGTGGCCCCTTGCCATCGAGGCGGCTCCCCAGGGAGTGGGCTGCCGCTACGACGCCCAATGCACCACCGGTCATTGCACCGATGGCGTCTGCTGCGACCTGGCTTGTGACGGATTGTGCGAAGCTTGCCTCGAGACGATCAAGGGCAGTGGGGACGACGGAGTCTGCGGGGAGGTGCCGCCTGAGCTCCATCCGGACGACGATTGCGTATTGCCCCGCGGAACGCCCTGCACTGCCGATGAGCAATGCGAAACCGAGCTGTGCGTCGACGGCGTCTGCTGCGAAACGACCTGTCCCGGCCAGTGCGAAGCCTGCGACGTGAAAGACAGCGTCGGGCTCTGTGTCCCGGTGGTCGGCGCGCCCCACGGCGACCGTCCCCCTTGCGATGCAACCCCGCCAGACGATCCTTGCGACCTCACCTCCTGTGACGGCGTGGAGCGCTCCCAGTGTGACGGCATGGTGGGGCCCTGCGGCGCCTATGCCTGCACGCCCGATGGCTGTCTCAACCAGTGTGACGACGACGGTGACTGCGCCCCGGGCCATCACTGCGAGGACGGGGTGTGTGAAGCCGGCCAGTGCGACGGCACCATGGCCACCACCCCCGACGGCACCGAGGTGGACTGTGCGCCCTATCGTTGCCGTTCCGATGGCTCCTGCCTCAACAGCTGCAGCAACGTCGAGGATTGTGGCGAGCCCTTCGCCTGCAGCCCCGACGGCCGCTGTGTCCCCCGACCGCCAGTCGACGAGGCCGGGGCGGGCTGTGGTTGCCGGATGGCCGGTGCGAGCAAATCGATGACCGGGCCAGTCGCGCTGCTGCTAGCCATCGCACTGGGTGCTGGCCTGCGCCGTCGGACGTCGCGGTCACGCCGCGGCTCAGGGCTGCGCCGGTCACCTTGGCGGTGGGTCGCGGCTGCCCTCGGCAGCAGCATCTTGCTCTGCTGGCTGCCGGCCTGGTCACAACCCGCGGCTCCGCCAGGCGACACCGAGCCGGCCAAGCCAGGGGCGACAGCGGATCCCGAGGCGGGCCCGGGCCCTACCGAGCCGGCCGAGGCGGACCCTGGGGTCGACTCGGCCACGACGCCCGAGTCGCCGACCGGCGATGAGACGGCCCCATCCGACGGCCTGACGCTGCAGGAGCGAAAGACAGGGGCGCGCAGCCATTTCGAGCGCGGGCTGGCGCTGGGCAGTGAGGGCGCCTGGTCCGCTGCCCTGGCTGAGTTCAAGGCGTCTCGTGCCCTCTATCCAACCCGGGTGGCGACCAAGAACGCAGCCTTGAGCTATCGCAAGCTCGAGCGCTTCGACGAAGCCCTGGAAACCTACGAGAGCTTGCTGCGAGAGTTCGAGAACCTATCCACTGCCGAGCGAGATCAGTTCGCCAAACAGATCATCGATCTCCGAGCACTGGTCGGCACCATCGAGATCGACGGGGCCAAATCGGGCGCCACCATTCTCATCGATGGTCGCGCTCGAGCCATCTATCCGGCAACCGATCCCCTTCGGGTTCCGGCGGGCACCCACATCGTCCGAGTCCACCTGGAGGGCTACGAGCCCTTCGAAACGCAGCTCGAGGTAGCAGGGCGCAGCTCGGTGCTCGTCAAGGCACCGCTGACACCGCTGCACACCTCAGGCACGCTCAAGATCACCGAGACGGCGGGCAAGACGCTCGACGTGGTCGTCGACAGCGTTGTAGTGGGCCAAACCCCGTGGGAGGGACGGGTGTCGGTCGGTCAACACGTGGTGCGGCTAGAGGGGGCGGGCGAGCTCGGCACCACCCCAGTGCCGGCGCCGGTGCGCAGCAACGAGACCACCACCTTGCGGCTCCAAGCCAAGCCCCTGGACGCCTCGCTGCGAATCGCTCCCACCCCTGCGAGCGCCGAAGTGACCATCGATTCGGTATCGGTGGGGCGCGGGGTCTGGGAAGGCCGCCTGCCATCGGGCAAGCATCGGGTAGAGATCACCGAAGACGGCTTTGTTTCGGCCGTCGAGGACCTGAGCCTAGAACCCAAGTCGAGCGAGGATCTGAAGGTCCGGCTCGAACGGGACGAGGACGCCGAGCGCTGGCAGCTGCCCTCGAAGATCACCGTCGAGGTCACCGGCGCGGTAGCCCTTGCCCCGACCTTCGGCGGAGACGTGACCGCCAGTTGCACTGACGGCTGTAGCCAGGGACCCGGGGTGGGCGTGCTCGCCTTCTTACACGCCGGCTACGAGCTCGGCTCGGGCTTTGGCTTCGGGCTGGCCGCTGGCTACCTGCAAGCCTCTCAGGAAATCGAGGGACGGGCGACTCCGATTCAGCCTGTGGGACTGGACCCGCGCCAAGGGTCGACGAGCGACAGTCTGCGCCTGCGGGGGCTGGCCGTCGGCGGGTCCGGCTCACTGCTCATTGGTGAAGACTATCCACTGCTATTCCGGCTCGGAGTCGGTCCCCTCTTCGCCACCCTGGAAGACCGACGGGTCGGTAGCTTTCCGGTCGACGGGTTGACCTATCAGGCCGGGCCAGTGACTCAAGAGCCGTCAGCCATGTACCTGTTCATCGATCCGGAAGTGCGGCTGTCGCTGCCGGTCGGCGATCATCTCCAATTGGGCGCGAGCTTGCAAGCCCTGATCCTGGTCGGCTTGTCCCAACCGAAGTGGGACGCGACCCAGCAAATCGACGCAGCAGACGATGGCATCGGCCTCTACGGCGGCGAGACACTGACCGGGCGGGTCCTGGTGTTCATCGCCCCTGGCATCAGCGCCCGGGCGCACTTCTAACGCCGCTCAGTCATCGCCCCGCGGTTTCGGTGTGCTCGAGTCGTCCTCCGCGGTCGTCGTGGAGGGCGCTTCATCCGCACCACCAGGCGGCTGGGCTGCTGGTTGCTGCTGAAACGGCGTGGCCTGCTGCCCGCTGGCGACCTGGTCTTGGGTGGCGCTCAGGCCAACCGTGCCTTCCAAGGGATCGGAGGACGACGCAGACCGACTTTGCCCAATCAGGGGAGAGCGCTGCGGCGGAACCATACCTGCAGGCACGAGCGGTTTCTTCGCAGGCGGGTCGGTTCCTTTGACCCCAGCACCCAACAACGAGGAGCCTTTGCGTTTTCTCTTGGGCACGCTCCCGAAGGGCGTCGCTTTGCCGACGGCCGCGTGCACCTGTTGCGTCGAGGTGAGCCCCACCGTTCCGGACAGTGAGTCCTCGTCCGCCACAGCGCTCGGTCGCGGAGGCGTGGCGACTACAGGCGGCGGCTGAGCCGCAGGTGCCCTTGGCGCAGCCGCAGCACTGGCTGGTCCAGGCTGGGATAGCTCCGACCCAGCCGGGCGGGCACGGCTCGACGAGGCCGCGATGCTCTTGGCCGCAAGCTCAGGCGCCAAGGAGGGTGGGAGTGCGGCAAGGGTTGGTGGCCAATGGCCCCCCGTCGCGCCGGGCATGCCGGCGTGGGCCCACACCTCGAGGCCCCACACCCGTGGCATGTTGACGACCGGAAAGCTGCCACGCCACAGAATGCTGCACTGGCGACGCTCGCCGTCGACCCGCAGCATGTCGGCTCGAGTGCTCAAGGGCAGCAGCACCGCGGGATCCTTGGGGTCCAATACCCGCACTGAGGCCGTGGCTCCGGGCAGCTGCGTCTTGAGCGTCTCGTGGTCGGCGGTCAGCCCCTCGAGGACCAGCCACTCGTCGCCTTGCAACCATGGAGCGCACTGGTCGGCCGGTGCCATTCGGAAGTAGCTCCAGTCGAAGTCCTCATCGATCTCTCGAAGGTCCTGGCTGGCCCAGCCCTTCGCACGCTGCCCAAGCCGGACCATGCGCTCCGGAAAGTCCGCTGGAATCGGCGCGAAGCTGGCGTCAGCTCGATAGTGGTCGCGGTCCTGTGGCAAGGGCACCCCCACCGCCGCCGCGTTGGAAGGACCGTCAGCGCCAGCCGGCACTGGCACCGTCTTGTCGATCAGGGTCTGCTCGGTGGCGCCGCCAGAGAACAGGGCCATCCTGGCGACCGCGAGCTGGTCCCGCGGATAGGCCCGTCCCACGAAGCAGACATCTGCGCCTGGCAGGTAGGGCACCAGCTCGTCAGCTTGCACGGCAATCGGATCGGCGGGGGTCATGCGACCATCCGGCACCCAATCGAAGGTGGCTTTGACCACCACCACGACGTGCACGCGGCCGCCAATGCGCCACAGAGAACCCGCCGCCGTGGAAGTGGACGTCAAGCTCTGGATCTGGAAAGGGTCGGACACGGTGAGCGAGGGTATCACAGGCCAGTGTCGCAGCGATCAAGCCCCTTGCTCCGAGGTCAGGAGGCCTAGCTTGCCCAGCGTCGCCACCGCCTGCCCCACCAACTTGGCGAGCAGCTCGTCACGCTCGGCGATCGGTGGTTCAGGCTCGAAGCTCAGCTCGCCCGCATCGCTCAGATGGCGAAGCTCGCCGACCAGGGCAGGCAAGTCGCGGGTGCCGTCGAGCAGCTTCGCCACCGCGCGAGTAGCCGGATCGATCGGCACCGGCTCGTGGCGGGCCGAGGTAATCACCGGGGCCTGATCGGCCTCCCTGCGGGTCAAGCGGCCGACCTGCGGCCGGTCAGCCGGGTCCCGCTGGACCGTCGGCGTCCAGGGGAGCAGCTCGAGCTGCTGGCGCCGGCATAGCTGCACCAGATCGCCCACCACACCGTCGATCTCACTCTCCGTGGCGACCTCCGGCAGGTTCCGCTCCCGCAATAATCCCAGCGCCGCGCCTACCAGGGCCTGAGCCTTGAGCCCCTGGGGCCAGGCATCAGCGAGCACCAGCAACACCGCCTTGAGCAAGGGACGGTCTGCCTCGATAACGACGCCCGTCGGCGTCTCGAACCGGAGCATCTTGCCTGGACCGAGCAGAGGTTCTTCGGTGCTGGGAACGAGTCGGCCAGCGAAATACCCAGCCATGGCGAGAACGGCGTGATCGGCCTGGTCCCGGGCAACCGCCCCTTCACGACACAGCAAAGTGGCGCGCAGCTGGCGATAACAGAGCACATCGAGGCATTGCTCGGCCTCGACACGAGACAGGCCTTGCTCCATCAGCTGAGCCGGCACCTCGAGCTCCATGGCTCCGTCGGGCGTCGCAGCAATGAGCTCGCTCAAGTAGGTGAGCCCGTGCTCGCCAGCGCGTCTCACGAACTCGGCGAGGTAGAGCGGCTCGTTGCGGTCGGCGAGATGATCATCGAGCAGCTCAGCATCCGACTTGTCGTGCACTAGGGACAGCTCGGCAGCCAGCAGAGCGCGGTAGGGATGGTCGCCCTCGAGATGGCGTCGCAGCTTGGTCACCAGGCTGCGGCCTGCCGTCAGGCGTTCTTGTCCGGCCCGCCCCGGGGCAGCGCCCAGCATCAGATCGCGAACCACGCCCCGAATCGACCAGCCGGGCATGCAGTTGTAGCTGACGCAGGCCACACCGGTCGG
>JAUVCD010000979.1 GCA_030590865.1 Myxococcales bacterium
TATTTCCGTCCGCGATGGGCTATCTAGTGACCTTCGGCGGTGCCGCGGTCATGGCCCACAATACCTTTGAGGTACTGTGGGCCATGTCAGCCGGGCATCTGGTCACCACCATCAACGTGCTGTCGATTTGGCGACCCAAGCCACTGGGCCATTCACGACGGTACGGGCCTCGGGGTCGAGGCATCTGAGGGGTTCGGCAAAGACTCAGCTACGTCGCCGCCGAAGCGCCATGGCAGCGCCGAGGGCGAGCAGGCTCAGAGCGCCCATTCCGTTGGGTGCCATGCCGCTGCCGGGAACCTTGCAGCCGCAGTCGCCCTCTTGAATTGGATCGGTGTAGTCGTCGCCGTTATCCGCAGGCGGATCCTCGACCGGCGGGTCCTCGACCGGCGGATCGTTGGGCTCGCCATCGTCATAGTCATACTGCACCGCCACGGTCGGGCCGGCGAAGCTCTCGTCGATGGCCGGGTCGCTGGCGCAGGACGTGAAGCTGTGTCCCCAGTTCGGCGCGAAGACGTATTCGGTGCCACCTTGGGGCTCGGCAACGACCTCGACCAGCAGCTCGACGGTACGCTTCTCACCGACGTGTAGAACGCCGGCGTCGATGCCGTTGTCCAGGTCCGCCTGGCTGACCGGGTTGCCCTGGGCGTCGCCAGCGACGCCGTCGAGGGAGAAGCTCACCAAGCTGAGACCCGCATCCAGCGGCATGGCGAAGCTCAAATCGGTCGCCTGGGCCTCACCGCTGTTGGCCAGAGTGGTCGTAACGGTGAATTGATCACCCAGCTGGGCGGTCTGGAGGCTCGCCTGGGTGAGCGAGTCGCTGAAGTCAGGCGCCTTGACGTCGAGCTCGAGAGCCACCAGCACCGGGAAATAGGAGTCGCCCACCGTGGTGGTCCGCAGCACGGCCGAGGTCTGATTATTGGAAACCTGGCCTGCAGTAGAGCTCAGCGCCACGGTCGTGTGGTCCCATCCCTGACGGGCGCCGGGGACGTTCTCGCCCATCGCGGCGTCGTGATTGTGGTCGCCGAAGCTGCCGGTCTTGTCGAGCAAGCCGTCGTTGTCGTTGAGCTGGGAGCAGAAGAAGTTGTTCTGCGGGTTGTTCGGCCCAGACAAGGACACGAAGCTGCCCTGGCTGGTCTCGCCGATGCCGAAGTCCTCACCGGTCAGGTCGGCGTCCCCTTCGAGCGCGGCCACCGTCGCCTTGCCCTCCACCTCACCGAAGGGCGGTGCACAGAACCCGGTGACCGTGTAGTCCACGCTGCTGTCTTCATCGACGAAGGTGCCGCCGACGAACACGGAGAGGTTGCGAATCGGCGAGGCATCGTGGCGGTAGGCCACTACGAGCGACCAGCCGGCAGCGTTGAGCGAGTCGATCATCGACCCCTGGGTCGCCGGCACGCCGGCGACGGCGTACATGGTGGCGCCGTGCTGCTGCACGAAGCTCGTCACGTCGGCAGAGCGCAGGTAGTAGTTCGCCCAGAAGCCCGTGTAGGACTGCTCTTCTATGGTCTGCGCCGTGGCCGGGTCTGGAGCCACAGCGATCTCGTCGGTGCCGGCCAAGAGGGCCACCGGCAAGTCGATCCATTCGGTGACCGTCTCTGGCCAGTAGTCATGGCTGCCTGCCCAGACCAGCTCGGCGTGGAGCACTTGGGCGCCGACCGGCAGGGAGAGGGCAGCGGCTGAGCCGTTCTGCGTCCAGTCCCAGGTCGTCCCAGAGGACCAGGGGTTGTTGACATTGGCAGGTGCGTCGTCGATCAGCTGGGGGTCCAGAGAGATGAACGTCCCGATCGAGTCCTCCGTACCCGGCCCGTTCTGGTCTTCGGCCTTGGCCAGCCCCAGCGTGTTGCCCGTGGAGGCGATGCCGCCCGGCGCGGTGGTCGAATAGCGAAGCTGTTGGGCGTCGGCTTCGACGGCGAAGCTCAATAGCCCGGCGGCAACTAGTGCTGAGAATACGGTTGTGCGTGCCATGTTGGTCTCCTCTGTCCTCCCACCCCGCGAGGGGGTACTCCGCGCGTTGCAACAAGTGTGCTCAACGGTGATCGCATGCAAGTGCCTGTAATCTTATGTGCCAAAATGTCGTACAATGGACTACTTGCGATCCAATTGGCCTACATTGAGCCCACCACCGGCATGGACTCAGGCCGGCAGGCTCGGGGCCAGAACGACCCTGCCCCTCGCGCGACCACAGACAGCGATGGCCGCAGCCCGCTGCAACCGGTGCTTGTGCTGGGCAGCGATTCGCTGGACGATCCACCACCATGGCCACACGGGAGCACCTGACACGGATTGAACAGCTAGAGTCCCAGCTCGAGCTGCTCGAGTCCTGCCAGCGACTCAACGATGAGGCCGACGACGCCCTCGAGCGAGCGATGCAAGAGCGGCTACCCCTCGATGCCGCGGTGCAACTGCTGCTGCCGATGCTGTGCCGCCACACCGATGCCGAGGCAGCCGAGATCCGCACCTATGACGAAGACCTGACCATGAGGTCCTGGCGCTGGCCCGCCCAGCGCGAGGCCCAGCGGCAGGACCAGCGGCAGGCCGAGGCTGAGCTTGCCAGCGTGAGCCAGCCGCTGGACGTGGCGGGTGAAGATTTCGGA
>JAUVCD010000062.1 GCA_030590865.1 Myxococcales bacterium
CCCCGCATTCGGATTGGAATGAAACGGGGCACCAGATTTTTTGTTGAAGGCGGGAGTAAACCCCGCAGCTGTGCGCTGCTAGTGTGTGATGCTTGGGGGCTCAGCAGTCCGGTTTATCCCCGCATTCGGATTGGAATGAAACGGGGCACCAGATTTTTTGTTGAAGGCGGGGATAAACCAGGCTGCTGAACTTCGAGTTGGGTTGCATTCACTTAGAGCAATGATGGTGCCAATGTCGGTGGCGCTGCGCCATTGCTGCAATTGGTTGAGATCACTAGCACCATAACGATCATAGTGGGCACGCAAGTATCCTGTATTGCCCCAGCTGGATCGTTGTTATGGGCTGCAGGTGATCCAGTGGTGCGTCTGGATCACCACTGCCTCGGGCGGTCAGTTGGGAACGGGTACCGTGCCCACCGTTACCGTGCCCGCATCGGCGATCCATTGGAAGTTGTCGACCAGCACCGTGGAGTCCCAGGCCGAGTCGCCGGTGTCCCAGATGGCGAAGCGAATTGTGACGACCTCGCCGCCCTCGACCGGGGCTTGGGTGATTAGCCAACCGGTTGCGCCGGCGTCATCCCAGATATCGAAGCCCGTGCCGCTGAGCTCGGCTGTGCCCAATGGGCAGCCGGCGCAAACTTCGAAGAAGGCGATGTTGACGCTCACCGGATTGGTTTGGCTGTCGAAGGAGATGTTGCCGTTCACCGAGCCTTCGGGTGCCGGGTTGACCAGTGCGATGAACTGATCGTTGAAGCTGGTACAGACCCATTCGGGGTATTCGAATGAATAGAACGTGAAGTCGAATGAGTAGCCCGTGGCATTGGTCGGCGCCCGGAGCTCGAGCTCGAGGGCCACGTCGTCGTTGATGTCCTGACTGCCGCTGCAGCCCGGTACGTCTTGGGGGAAGCCGGGAGGTGCCTGGCCGGCCCCTGACGTCGAGCAGGAGAGGGAGCCGCAAGGGTTGGGTTGGGACGGGGTTCGGGCGTAGCCCGAGGACAGGCCGAGCACCCGCGCTCCAGCTCGGGGCGGCACGTTGGGTCCAAAGGTGTCGATGATGCCGACGGCCAGCCCTGGCGAGGTGGTGCCGCCGTTGGCACGGACGTACTGGGCGTTGATTACGCCCCAGGTCTTCTCCGCCGCCGTGGTGGTCTGGCACAGATCGATCGCGTTGGCCCCATGCATCGGATCGAGGCTGGCGATGTCGATGTTCCCGTCGCAGGGGACGGGCAGCTCGTCGATCTCGCCGTCGCAGTCTTCGTCTGCCGGGTTGGCCTCTGGGTCGTTCGGATCGGTCATGACCTCGACGGCGCCGGGGTTGGCGTTCTCGTCGCAGTCGTTGCAGTCCCCTTCGGCGCCGGTGAAGCCGTCCTCGTCGTAGTCCTCATTCGGCCCCGAGTTGCAGTTGTCGGTGGCACCGGTGCCGGCGTCCCCTGGGTCGAAGCCCCCTCCGCCGGTGGTGCTGCTGCTGCTGGTGCTGGTGCTGGTGCTGGTGTCGTCGTCGTCATCGTCGCTCATCAGCGTCGATCCGTCGTCGATCCCGCAAGCCGCTACGATCAGCCCAGCGGACAGGGCAGACAAAAAGGCACAGGCTCGCAAGCTAGGGGCAACGTGCTTCATCAGGCGCTCCGATCAGGGGTTGGAGGCAAGACTCCTCACCTCGTTTCTCTCTGATGCAAGCTTTACGCCGGCGAAATTGCTCGGTTACGCTGTCACCGGACAAGAACAACCTGGCGAGATCACTTAAATAATCGGCCGGCCGGCCGGTTGTATGTCCCCCGCCGAGGCTCACCTGGATCATTTCGTGCGGGGAAGTGATCTACCTGGTCATTTGTTCCCCAGCACCGCACTTTGGGCCGACTGACGCTTAGGCCCTGGCGGTGCGGCGGCGGGTGCCGCTGGCTCCCTTGCCCCTGGCTCCCTTGGCCTTGGCGGCCTTGGCCTTGGGCTGGCCATTGGACTTGGTGCTGGTCGCTTTGCCGCTGGCAGCTTTCCGAGTCGGCTTCAGCAAGGCGGCGGCGAGCTCGGCGGCTCGGTCCGTGTTCTCCCAGGAGAACTGCTTGCGGCCGAAGTGGCCATAAGCCGCGGTGGGCCGGTAGATGGGCGCGAGCAGGCCGAGCTGGTCGATGATGGCCTTGGGGCGCATGTCGAAGTTGCGCAGGATGTAACGCTCGAGCTTGGCCTCGTCGACCTTGCCGGTGCCGAAGGTGGTCAGGTGCACACCCACGGGGCGGGCGACGCCGATGGCGTAGGCGATCTGGATCTCGCAGCGGTCGGCCAGGCCGGCGGCCACGATGTTCTTGGCTACGTAGCGGGCGTAATAGCTCGCCGAGCGGTCGACCTTGGAGGGGTCTTTGCCGCTGAAGCAGCCGCCGCCGTGTCGGCCCATGCCACCGTAGGTGTCCACGATGATCTTGCGGCCCGTCAGACCTGAGTCGCCCATCGGTCCGCCGATGACGAAGCGGCCCGTCGGGTTGACGTAGAGCTTGGTCTTCTTGTCCAGGTACCGCTTGGGGATCACCTTGCCCACCGCCAATGACTTGAGCGCATCGGCGATGTGCTTGTGAGAGACGTTGGGGTCGTGCTGGGTGGACATGACGATGGCGGCAATGCGGACCGGCTTGTCATCTTCGTATTCGAAGGTGACCTGGGTCTTCCCGTCCGGACGGAGCCACGGCAGCTTGCCCGTCTTGCGCAGCTGGGCGAGTCGCCGCGCCAGCTTGTGGGCGTAGTGAATCGGCGCCGGCATTAGATCCGGCGTCTCGTTGGTGGCAAAACCGAACATCATGCCCTGGTCGCCAGCGCCCTGCTCCTTGTGCTTGCCGGCGCCTTCGTCCACACCCTGAGCGATGTCTGGGGACTGCTTTTCGATGGCGCTGATGACCGCGCAGGTCTCCCAGTCGAAGCCCATCGACGAGTCGCAATAACCGATCTCTTTGATCGTTTGGCGGACCACGGTGGGGATGTCGACCCAGGCCGTGGTGGTGACCTCGCCACCTACGAAGGCCATGCCGGTCTTTACGAACGTCTCGACGGCCACGCGGGAAGTGACGTCTTGCTTGAGCATGGCATCGAGGATCGCATCGGAGATCTGATCACAGATCTTGTCGGGGTGTCCTTCGGTGACAGACTCGGACGTGAACTGGTAACGGCGCATGCGACTCTCCTCGAGCGACAATGGTTCTGGCGGTGGTTCTGGCGGCGGTTCTGGCGGTCCCTGACGTCGCCGCTCCGAACACACTCAGCGGAGGGGCACGGTTACTCTCTCGCGTCGTCACCGTCAAACCGCTGCGGGTAGACAAAATGCCGAAACGGACCAGCCTGAGCCAGCCCGCCTCGTCAATGCGGCGAACCCGCGGCGCCCGACCGGCGCCGCTTCGCGTGGGTATCAGTGGCCTAGTGGCCTGCCAGCGTATTGAGCTTGTTGACGAGCTCGGCCGGGAAGGTGCCCTGACCTAGCTGCTTGCGGATCTTCTTGAAGATAGACTTCCAGCGCGCCTTCTGCGCCGGGTTCATCTTCACGACCGTCATCCGTGACTTGATCAGGTCGTAGGCCTTTTTGTCCTCTTTGCGAATGCGCTTGGTGAGCATTTTGCCCGCCTTTTTGCCGGTCTTGGCGAAGAGCTCGCGGAGATCACCAGGCAGGCCGTCGAAACGACTCTTGGAGATCACCAGCCCGCCGATGCCGATGCCGGCCACCTGAGTGTTGATGTGGTCGAGATGGGACCACCACTGCAGCTGGGTGGCTGCCAGACAGGGGACGGTGATGACGTTGATGCGGCCCGACGACAGCGCCGGCAGCAGGCCAGGCACCGAGGACAGCACTGGCGTGTAGCCAATGACGCTGGTCACGGTGGGATAGGAGATGTCATCCTGCCACGCATAGACCTTCATGTTCTTCAGGTCTTTGGGCGTCTTGATCCCCTTGCCCTTGGACATGGTGCGGGCCAGTCCGACGTCGCCGACGCCAACGAAGACGAAGCCTTCCTTGTTCATGTTCGCCTGGAACCTGGGCAGCGTTGCATCTCGAACCTTGTCGAGGCACTCCCAAGTGGTGCACAGGCCCGGCATCTGCAGCGCCAGGATGTCCTTGTGGATCGCGCTCAGGCCGACCGAGTTGACCGCGGCGCCATCGAGCTGGCCAGCGCGGATCTTGGCGATCATGGCCTTGTCGTCGCCCTGGGCCCCGTTGAAGTACCAGTTCAGCTTCAGGGCGCCGTCGCTCTTCTTCTTCACCGCCTTGGCCCAGGCGCTGAACACCTTGCCCCAGGGGCTCTTCTTGGGTGCCAGGGAGCCAAGAGTGATCACTTCGCCAGCGCTCGCATTGCCTGCTGCTGTCAGGCACGCGAGCACCATCAGGGCTCCGAGCAAGGTCGCCAGGCTCTTCCGCAAAAACATTCGTCAACCTCCGCGTGTGGGTTCGCTGCAAAATTCAGGTGGCCGTAGGAGGTTTCCCCCTGCGGTCGGGCTGACCCGGCACACACCACCGCACTGGCAGTGTCCGATGCCCCCTGCCGACTAACCTAGCTCGCAGACGCAAGCTAGCTCAGACGACGTAAGCGCACCTTGTACCACATGGTCGCCCTGCTATGCCATCACCGATATGAAGACGCACGGCAGTAGGGATTATTCAATCCGCTCTTCGGCTGGCGCCATCGTTGGGGCCTTCCCCATGGGCTGGCGGGTCACCTCCAAGTGCAGCACCTCGTCGCCTCGAAGGACCGTCAGGACGACCTTGGACCCCACCGGGCCACGCAGCAGGACCTGGATTCGGGAGCGATCGAGCTCGTCCACGAGCACGCCATCGACCATTTTTAGCCGGTCTCCCGGGAGGATCCCCGATTCAGCGGCCCCCAGCCCCTCGGGGGCCTCGCGCACGTGGACCCCTCCAGTGTTGGTGTCCCGGCTCAACACGGCACCGATGGATCCGATGGGCCCCGGACCGCAGCTGAGCAGCGTTAGGCTAAGCACGATTGCGACACACCCCGATGCTCGCCTCGAGAGCGCCGTTCTGGCCCATTGGAGAGCGCTCCAAGGCGTCGCGACCTGCCTCCAAGCTCGCTCTGGTTGGCGATGGACCGCGTAGCAGCTGTGACGGTTGTCGCTCATGGCGCGAAAGGGGCTACGCATCCGTCCAGGCGTTGGACGAGTGCGACCTTCTTCGTTTGGTGGTAAATGGGGCGGCGGTTGGTGTCGAGGAATCGTCACATTGGTGGCATGGCCAAGGCACCGTTTTTGCGTCCGACTGTCCCTGTCGGGCTAGGCCTCTCCGCCCACGGGCTCCTCTCGACCATTGGCTCAGATGAGTGATCGCTCCGCGCCCTGCACTGACGATGCGGCCGACCCATCGGCGCAGCGGTCCGAGGATGTCGGGGCGGTGGTCGACGATCAACTCGCCGACGCGCTGGCTGGGGAGCTCCCCTGGAAGAAGCGGGTCGAAGAGCCGACCAATCGGTACGTCTACTACCCCATCAGCGGGCTGCTGGTGCGGCTCTTGGTCAAGACGCCCATCACGGCCAATCAGGTGACCCTGATCCAGCCGTTCATTGCCGCCCTGGCTGGCTATTTCATCATGCACGAGGACTGGCGCTACCTCGTGCTCGGCGCCCTAATCTTCGAGCTGCGCTCGCTGCTCGATTGCGCCGACGGCACGCTGGCTCGCGCCAAGCAGACGGCCTCACCAGGGGGCCACGCGCTCGATGCGTTGTGCGATTGGCTGGGCGTCGTGTTCCTCTATCTCGGGGTCTACTTCCACTTCCGCTTCCACCCACCGCCTGACGGCGTCTGGAGTGCCTACCTCCCCATGGGAGCCGTCATCGTGCTGTCCCTCGCCCAGGGGGCTTTGCGCTCCGCAACGGGCGACTACTTCATGCGCAAGTACGGCTCGATCTTGGCGACCGGTCGTGACGAGACGGTGGAAGATCTGCGGGACCGACAGCGCACTCTGGGACCTGACTCGCTCATCACCGACCGGGCCGAGGCTTGGATCGGCCGCTGCCAACACATGTTGCTCCAGCACGAGCGCTTTGACGTGGACCGCACCAGGTCCATCAGCGGTCGCCAGGCCGAGCGGCTCATCGCCCAGCGCAACAGCCCGATGATGAAGGTCATGGCTCGGCTGTGGAGCATCTCGAGCGGCGATTTCTTCATCCGCATCACGGTGCTCAGCGTCGCGCTCGGCCACTACTGGATGTGGCAATTGCAGCTGTTTATGGCCTCGTTCGGCTTCTTGTGGATCCTGGCCGTGCTGGGGCTCAACGGCTGGTTCATCCGCCGGGCTACCGAAGCGGTGAGTCGCGACGCTGCCGAGCTCGAGGCTTAGCGACCCATCGTTCGCGCCAGCGCGGCGGCCTTGTCGAGGTCTTCGGGGAAGTCGATTTCCGTCCACGGTAGATCGTCGACTCGCTCGAAACCGAAGCTCACGTCGCTGAGTGCGATGGTCAGACCGTCTTCGTGCTCTTGGTCGAGGCGGCCAGCGGTGATTTCGGCGTCGAGCACTCGCTTCATCACCAGGGCGCCGCTCGGATCGACCTTGAAGAAGCCCACCGATTCGCCCACCAGGTCCCAGCCGGTGCCGACTCGGCGAGCGATCCGACGCACCCGGCTCTCGCTCACCGCGAGCATCATCTCTTCCCCTTGCTCGGAGGAGCGACCATCGAGCAACACGCAGTTGCCGTGTGGCGAGGAGACCAGCCGGGCCAGCAGCTCGGCGGGATAGAGCACGTCGGCGTCCATCCACAGGCCGCCCTCATCCATTAGCGAATCCATGGCGCATTGGAGCGACACGATGCTGCCGTGTCGGTAGCGCTCGTTGAAGCGGGTGGTGATCTCCAGGGGCGGTTGCCCGGTCCCGCGACGGCTTTCGATCTCGCTCAGCGCACTATCGATTTGCTCGGCAGCGAAGCCGGTCACCACGGTGACTCGACCGATGCCAGCAGCGCCCAGGTTGGTCAGGTGCCGCTCGAGCAAAGTGGTGCCGGCGACCTCGACCAGGCACTTGGGTCCGTCGCGGCCCAGTCGTTTGCCCCGCCCGGCGGCGAGCAGAACCGCGGTTAGCTGATGAGCGCCCACGCCCGCTTGTAGTCCTCGAAGGTGTCGACCTCGAGCCAGCCCTTGTAGACGTCCACCGCTTGGACGTCGTGGTTCCGGGTGATGAGCTCTTGGAAGAAGTCGGTGACGCTCGCCTCGGCGAGTGAGCCGGCGTCGTGGAGCGGGCCTTTGTGCTCTTTTTCGAGCTGGCTGGCCAGCTCGCGGACCGTCTTGGCGCCCTGGTCGTTGAACATGGCCATGCCGACGAACTCGCCGTTGGCCTCGCTGGCATCGAGCTTGTGGCTGATCTTCTTGACCTTGTGGGGACGCTCGGCGCCGACGAAGCGATAGCCCGCTTCCTGGGCGTCTTCGAGCACCACCAGATCGGGCACCCCGCGGGCATCGCTCGGGCGACTGGCCTCGTTCCAGGCGCGGTCGACCAACAGCGAGATGTCCGCCGGGCTCTTCAGCAGCTTCTGAAGGACACTCTCTTCGAAGAGGATGTCGCCATAGAGCAGCAAGAAGGCGCTACCCATCTCTCTTTTGGCGGCCAGCATGCTGACCAGCTCGTTGGTCGAGCCGTATTCGTCGTTGTCGTAGTAACGGAGGTTGGGCAGATCGATGGCCTGCTTCTGGTAGCCCCGCACCACGGCAATGTTCTTCACGCCGCAGGCGTTCAGCACCTCGACCTGGCGGCCGAGGATGGACTTGCCTTTGATGTCCAGCATCGCCTTGGGCTTGTCCTTGACCAGCGGCCCGAGCCGTTCGCTGGCGCCGGCGGCCAAGATGAGGGCGGTGACCCCTTCGCTGGTGGCGGGCATGAAGGCTTTCTCGTCTTCCTTCATCTTGTTGACGCCGATGATCTCGTAGACCCGGGGGAGGGGGACGATGCGATCCTCGACGCTGCCGGTGCACTGTTCTTTGATCAGCGTGGCGAAGGTCTCGGTCATCGCCTTGATGCTGGTGCGGACGCCGTGATTGGCGAAGATCATCAGCTTGAAGCCCGCCTCGTGCAGCTCGCCGACCTTGGTGTCTTTGTAGATGGTGGGCACGCAGACCAAGGGCGTGTCCCGATCCCACTGCTCGGCAAAGCCGATGACCTCGTGGGCGGTCTTGGCCTTCGAGTGCACCAGGACCATGTCAGCCCCCGCGTCGGCATAGGCTCGGCCGCGTAGCAGCGCTTCGTCCATCCCCCAGCCGGCGATCAGCGCCTCGGTGCGGGCGATGACGACGAAGTCCTCGTTGCGCTGGGTGTTCTTGGCGGCTCGTACTTTCCCGGCGTGCTCTTCGACCGGCGCGAGCTCACGCTTGACCCCTGCGTAAAAGCTGCAGCGCTTGGGGAAGATATTGTCCTCGATGCAGATGGCCGCAATGCCCGCCTTCTCGTATTCCTCGACGCAACGGATGACGTTAATGGCGTTGCCATAGCCGTTGTCGCAGTCGGCGATGATGGGGATATCCACGACATCGTTCATCATCTTGGCGGCGTGGAGGTTCTCCGCCATGGTCAAGATGTTGGCGTCTGGCATGGCGTAGCTGGCCGAGATCTCGAAGCCAGATGCCCAGATGCCGCCGAAGCCCGCCTCTTCGCCGAGCTTGGCCGAGAGGCCGTTGTGGGCGCCGATGATGACAATGGGGCCGGGTTGGGCCAAGAGCTCACGAAGCTTGCGAGCGTTACTCATGATTCTGCCTCCTGCGCGGAATGGGGCACCTATCACAGCTGCCGCCAGACGCCTATGCGAGGACCATGCCGAGTCTCGACGGTCCTGAGCCGCTGGCGCTACTTGATCGCCTTCTTCTCTCGAGACTGTGACGCTTCGGCGGCAGCCTGTTGTTCGGCCGCCATGGCTTCTTCCAGGGCCTCGAAGCGCTCCTCGAGCTCATCCTCACCATCGGCCTGCAGAGCGGCTTGCGGATCGGCCAGCTGCGTCTTCGCGGCGCCCAGTCGTGCGACGTCGGCGGATTTACTGCTCTGCGCTGCTGCTTCCTCGACCCGCATGCGCGCCGCCGGCGTGGCCGTGAATCGCAGCCGGCCCTCGTCAGTGATGCGCGATTGAAGCATGTCGTCTACCGACAGCTCGGCGAGGATCGTCTCGGCGGCGTTCTCGGCGACCGGTAGTTTCTCGCTGAGCTGTTTGGCCGTGAGCCCGTCGGGGGTCGCCAGCACGATGTCCCGGGCGGCGGACTTCCAGGCTTGGTCGAGGCTCCGCTTGATGTCTTCGCTCCGGGCTCGCGACTTGCCCACCGCCGTGAAGGCCAGCAGCAGGAAGGGCAGGGCCGCCGCAATGCCCAGGCCCGCACCGATCAGGCCAGGCTCGAAGAGCAGGGCCATGACGGCTGTCGTGACCAGTCCGAAAGCCCCGACGAGCCCGCCGAAAACGCCACCCATTCGCCACAGGAAGCGGTGCTTACGGCCGGCTTGTGCCTTTGCCAGAGGCTCGGACTCGTGGCCCGACAGCTCGACGTCAGCGGCGTCGATGCTGATGCGGGGTCCACCGCAGACGCCGCAAACGTAACGAAGCTCGTCGTCGTTCAGGACCACGCCAAAGGCGCCGCAATGGGGGCACTCGCTGGCGCCTTTCATCGGATCGCTCGGATCGTAACGCTGGCGACGAGAGACCATCTGAGAGAGGGCTAGTAGCGCGGAGGCACGGCCGGGGAAAGAGGTGGATCATTCCCGGCCGCCCTTGCCCCGGTTGCGACAACCACTCATATTGCCCGCCATGAGGGCACCGGTCCGCTTCAGCGTGGCCACCATGACGGGTCGAATCGCCGTGGGCTACGCGTTGCTGGCGAGCTTGGCGACGGCCTTGGCCCTCGCCCTGCACGACGGTCCGCCTTGGCAATACGCTGCGCCCTGGATAGTGCTCGACCCGACCATTGGCCTGGCGGCGAGCGCCGGACTGGGTTTGCTCTTGTCCGGCTTGGTGGTCCTCTCCACCCGCGTGTCGGTGAGTCGGTTCCCTTGGGCCCAACATCTCCATCTAGAGCTGCGGCCCATCGCTCATGGCCTGACGGCGTGGCAGATCGTGTTGATCGCAGGCTGTTCGAGCCTAGGCGAAGAGCTGCTGTTTCGAGGGTTGCTCCAGCCATGGATTGGCGTGCTGCCGCAAGCGGTGCTCTTCGGCATCGCCCACCAGCTGCCTGGTCCGAGCCGCTGGGTATGGGTCTGCTGGGCGATGCTGGTAGGCTTGGCCTGTGGCGCCATCTTCGCAGCCACCGGTTCGCTCATTGGCCCCCTCATCGCCCACGCCGTCATCAACGCCGTGAACCTGGCCTACCTGCGGGACCACGATCCACGAGCCCGCCACGACGATGCCCACGCCGGCCGGGCGTAGCGCGCTTCCCCCTATTGGACCCGCTCTAGTCTCCACTGGAGCGGTGTGCGGCAATCATTGAGTCCGAGTGGCCGCCGGGGCTTGCTCACTGCTTGCTACGCCACTTGGAGATGGGCTGATGGAGATGGCCTGATGCGCTGGCCCACGTGGGGATGCTGTTTTCATCCAGGGCGCTTTTTGGTCGGCGGCTCCTGGCTTGTGGATTTGGGGACAGCCGCCTGCGGCGCCTGCCGCCCAAGACCACAAGCCCGACGGCGGCGACGACGGCGAGTTATTTTTTTCTTAAGAAGGAGACGGGCGCGTCTTGCGGGCAAATGGGGCGCCATACTTCTTGTAGCTTGCCGACTGTCGCGGTGACCCTGGTTGGTGAGCTTCCCACGTGGGGACGGATCGACGCGTGTCCCAGGTGGGGCTGACCTGATAATCAGAGCGCTGTCCCAGGTGGGGACGTGCCCTGATGGTGGCGGCCCAGCGCAATGCTCCACGAGCCAAGCCGCTCGCGATCGGCGCCTGCGCCTGTGGTGCAACATCTCCAGCGACGGCGGAGTGCTCTGGCGGACAGAACTCCAGTGGTGAGCCATCACCGGACGAGTTCTGTCCTCTGTGGGGACAGAAGTCCATGGGTGAGCCGTCACCAGTCGAGTTCGGTCCTACATAGGGACAGAAGTCCAATGGTGAGCCGTCACCTGCCGAGTTCTGTCCCCCACCCACCAAACGTCACAGCACGCCAGTCCGCCCGCCGCCCGCCCGCCGCCCGCCCGGCACCCGCCGGCGCTACCTCGAGCAACCTGCCCCTCGTCGCCAGCCGTCGCCAGCCGCCGCCTCCCGCCGCCTCCCGCCCCCTTCCCAAAAACAAAATTTCGCCGCCGTCGCCGAGGCTGTGGACTTGTGGTCAGGCGCCCGCCATTGGTCCCAGCCCAACCTGTGTAGGCACCCTCTAACGCGGAGCCCAACGCCCCGAGCGGCTGTCCACAAATCCCCAGCCCCACCCCCAGCCGCCTGTCCGGCCCCCCGACCCACCCAACGGGAAGGGCTGCCCCGGCTGCCCCCGCTGGAAGTGAAAACGGAACCACCCCTCGAGGGGCGACGTCTTGCTTTCAGGAATATCGAGCGTGCCGGGGATTGCGTCTCGTGGATCGGCGATGATGACTGAGAAATAGGCGTCGGTCAGCTTCTCCGCACCTTCTGACTCGTTGGGGTCGCCGCTGAACAGGGCATCGAAGGTGATGGTGCCCGACATCGCGTAGAGCACCACGTTTTGGTTGTGGCACGAGAACTGGAGGTAGAGCGCCATGCTCACCGGCGGTGGCGCTCCCTGAGGCACCCCAGGTGCGATCTCGGCGAGCAGCTTGGGCGGTAGTCCGACCTCAAGCGCCGTGCCCCGCTGATCAGGCCCGGTGCAGATGCCGCCGGCGCAGTCTCCGCTCGAGCATTCCGAATCGAGCACGCAGTTGGTGGGGCGGACAGCGGATACTTCGTTGACCAAGACCGCGACGCCGTCAGAGACCTCCTCCAGATCGCTGCCCCGTTGGATGCGAATCTGCAGCGTGTCGCGGTAGGGCACGGCGGCGAAGAAGTCGGGCCCGAGGTCGTAGAGACCCTGCCAGCAATCAGGGACCCCGAGGGCCGCGCTGGTGACCTCTCCCTCCCCTTCGCCCACGAAACTGCACCCTGTCGTCAGCGACAGGAGCAGCAAGAGGGTGGCTGGGCGTGGGCGTTTCATGGGATCGCGACCTAGGGATCAGGCGTGTCGTGGTCAGGCGAAGGGTCCGCGGGAGGAGCAGGCGTGTCCAGGGTTCGGACGATGCGGCCACCGCCGAGGACCCGATCGCCATGGTACGCCACTGCGGCTTGTCCTGGCGAGATGGCACGTACCGGGGATTGGAAGTTGAGCACCACCTGGCGATCCCCACCCGCGGTGCTTTCGCTCACGATCGTGGCCGGCACGGCCCGATGTTGCGAGCGGATTTGCACCTCTGCGGTCAGCGGGAAGGTGACATCGTTGCCAAAGGTCGTGTCGGTCAGCAGGACCCGGCTGGCGTAGAGCTCAGCCGCCGCGCCCAGCTTGATGGCATGCCGGGCGCCGTCGATTTGGGTGACGTAGGCCGGCGATCCCAGCGCTACGCCGAGACCGCGCCGCTGGCCCACGGTGAAGCGATGGATGCCAGGGTGCGTACCGATGGTGTGGCCCTCGGCATCCAGGATCGGTCCGGAGCGGATGCGACCAGGCGCCTGGGCCTCGACGAAGGCCACGTAATCGTCATCTGCCACGAAGCAAAGCTCCTGGCTCTCTTGCTTGGCGGCGTTGGGTAGCCCGAGCGCCGCCGCTTCGGCGCGCACCTGTTGTTTGTCACTATCGCCGAGGGGCAGCAGCAGCCGATCGAGCTGGTCGGCCACGAGTCGGTACAGGAAGTAGCTCTGATCTTTGGTGCCGGCGCGGCTGCGGTGCAGGCTCGGGTGGCCGTGCTCGTCTCGCCGAACTTGGGCGTAGTGGCCGGTGGCGATGGCGTCTGCGCCGAGCTCGTCGGCCAGCCGCAACAGGGTTTGGATCTTGACTAGCCGGTTGCAGTAGACGCAGGGACTGGGCGTAATTCCCGAGAGATAGGCCTCGACGAAGGGGTCCACGACGTCGCGAGCGAAAAGCTCTCGGTGATCGATGATCTGATGGGGAATTCCTAGTGATTCCGCCACTTGATGCGCGTCGTCTGCATGGTCGGGCAGCGGCGCACCGGCGGGGCCAGCTCGTCCGGCTGGGGCAGCCCGGAGCCCATCCCAGAGACGGAGCGTCACCCCAGTGACCTGGTGACCGGCCTTCGCCAGGCGAGCCGCGGCCACCGCCGAGTCCACTCCACCAGACATGGCGACGAGAATTTTGCTGGGAGAGCTGGGCGTATTGCCGACCACGGCTGCCGGTGTCAGCATAGCGAAATCTGTGAAACCGATGTAGAAGCCCATCGCCGGTTCACTGTAAAGTCCAAGATCCATGCCTAGACCCCCACCGCCGCGCCGTCCCCCTGTGCCGCCAGCGCGCCGCCCGGGGGCAGGGCCGCCAGCGCCCATGTCGGCGCCTCAGCCCATGTCGGCGCCCCTGCCGCCATCGGGCCCTGGAGCCGGCGCCGCCGTACCGTTAACCTCCGCGCCAGGCATACCCGCGCCGGCTCCATCCCGGCCTATCGCCCGCAATGTGGTGGTGTCGTCGCCTCACCCCGCCCCTCCGGCTCCCCAGGCAGCGCCCAAGCCAGGTGAAGGCCTGCCAGGTACCTTCTTCTTGGGCCGCTACCGCGTGGTCGACGAGATTGGCGTGGGCGGCATGGCCAGCGTTCACCTGGCACGGGTCGATGGGCCCGGCGGGTTTCAGAAGTGGGTCGCCATCAAGCGCATCCACCCTCATCTGGTCGAGGACGATCAGTTCGTCGACATGTTCCTCGACGAGGCGCGCATCGCTGCTGGCATCAACCACGCCAACGTCGCCCAGGTGTTCGATCTCGGCAAGGACGAGAACACCTACTGGATCGCGATGGAATACCTCCATGGCGAGCCCTTGCGCGAGGTCATGCGCCACGTTGAAGAGCGGAAGGAGCAGTGCCCCTTCCATCTGGCGGCGCGCATCTGCGCTGATGCGGCTGAGGGCTTGCATGGGGCCCACGAGCTGCGGGGGCGCAACGGCCAGCTGCTCAACCTGGTGCACCGAGACGTCACGCCTCACAACCTGTTCATCACCTACGACGGCTACACCAAGGTCGTCGACTTCGGCATCGCCAAGGTCGTCGACCGGCTCGCCTCGACTCGTGCGGGCACGCTGAAAGGCAAGCTCGCCTACATGTCTCCCGAGCAGGTGCGGGGGCAAGAGGTGGATCGCCAGACCGACATCTTCGCCCTCGGGGTGGTGCTCTGGGAGCTGACGACCAACCAGCGGTTGTTCCGAATGGACACCGATCTGGACACCCTCGAGAAGGTGCAGGCCTGCGTGGTGCCGCTGCCATCCACCATCGTGCCGACCTATCCGAACGAGCTCGAACAGGTCGTCATGAAGGCCCTGTCCCAGCGCAAGGAAGATCGCTTCAACACCGCCCGTGAGTTCTCCCGTGCTCTGCAGCGCTTTCTGCTGAAAGAGGGGATCTTCGTTGGTCCTGAGGATGTGGGTGACTACGTCCAGGTGATCTTCGGCGAGCGGGTTCGCAAGCGGGAGCGCTATCTCGAGTGGGCCGCCGAAGTCACCTCAGCGGTGGATGTCGACGAGCTGCGCGCGCAACAAGCTGCGGGTCAGCAACAGGCGCCAAGCTTGATGGCCGCCACCCCGGCCGCCGAGCCGGCCTCGGGGCTCTCCCCATCGGAAGTGCAGACCCGAGCGCAGGGATTGCCGCCGCCATCGGTTCCCCCCAAGCCGCGGTCCCCCGCGACGCCGGCGCCTCCCCCAGCCTATCCGCCGCCTGCCGGTCAAGAGCCGGCGTCGACTCGCCAGGCGCCCCAGCAGTCCCATGGTCAAAACTGCGCTGCTGCCTCGGTGGTGACCTCCGCGCCTGCCCATCATGCTGAGCTGGCCTCATCGTCGTTGATGGACGAGGACGAGGACATTCCCACGGTGGTCGCCCAGCCACGGGAGCCAGAACCCCAAGACCGTGGTCCTCGTCCAGCCGCCGGCATGCCGGCCGCCGCGCCGTCTTGGGATGGCGCCGCCACCCAGGTGGTGGAGTCGGAAGAGGACCTCGACTCGACCATTGCCTTGCCGAACAACAAGGCTGCGGAGGAGATCCGCGCCAAGGTCGACGAGATGGAGCAGCAGCAACGGCGTGCTCAGGAGCAACAGCCGACGGCCATCGTGCCCACGCCGCTGATGCAGCCCGGGCAGTTCGGAGCCACGCCCATGCCGGGCTCGCCAGTCGTCGAGGCGACGCCCTATCACGATCCCGGCGCGTATGGGGGCGTGCCGGCGAATCAGGCCCAGGTCGAGACCAAGATGAACTTGCCGCGCCCGGCGGCGGTGGCCCAGTGGTTGATGGAACAGGGCGACGTCGAGATACAAGGGCCGCGCAGCACTGGCGTGATCATCGCCATCGCGGCTTTGGCGACCTTGTGTGTCATGGGCGTGGCGTCGCTCATCGTCTTCAAGCTGCGGGTCCCGGTGCGACCAGCCTATGCCACTCCGGTGGCGACCGTGGTGGCAGGCCCCTCGGTGCCGAGTGACGATCGGGTGGCCGGTCAGGCCAAGGATGGCACCGACGGCTCGGAGGACGGCGATTCGGCCGAAGACGGCCAAGGCTCAGCGAAGGGTTCGACAAAGGGCTCAGCGAAGGGTTCGGCGAAGGGCAAGGCGAAGGGCAAGAGCACGACGAAGAGCAAGGCTGACGACCCGCCAGGCCGGCTGACGATCACCTGCAAGCCAGCCTGCGATTCGGTGATCGCCGATGGCAGATCCCTGGGGCCGTCACCCATCTTCAGCCGTTCGATGCCACCGGGGATGCACCACGTGACCCTTAAGCGTCGGGGCACCAAGTCCAAGACCATCGCCGTCCAGATTGTCTCCAACCAGCTCACCACGAAAACTGTGACGATGAAGTGAGTCGCCGTGGTCGACGTCCATCGGGCAAGCAGCGGGCCCGAGCGCGCCACCAACGGGTGACGGCCGTGGTTCGCGAAGTGACCGCCACAGGCGACGCGATCGCCAAGCTGGAGGATGGTCGCTGCGTGCTCGTTGGCGGAGTCGTGCAAGGCGAACGAATCGAGCTCGAGCTTCCCGCCAAGGGTGGGACCATGCCGCGGGCTCGCCTCCGGGGGGTGCTCGAGCCGAGCGAGGTTCGGGTGGCACCTCCATGCCCGCTGGTGGACCGCTGCGGTGGCTGCGATTGGATGCACCTGTCCGACGAGGCGCGGGGTCAGCTGCATCTCCGCCACGCTGCCGAGCTGGTCGGCCGCGCCACCGGGCAGTCTGGATGGCCGGACATTCCGATCCATCGGCCCTGCGACCCGCTGGGCTACCGGACCCGCGCGCGGCTGGTGCTGAGCGCCAAGGGCAGCCAGGTGCGGGTGGGATATCGTCGCGGCAAGAGCCACCGGCTGGTCGCGGTGGACCATTGCCCAGTGCTCTGCGAAACGCTGGCCGCTGCGCCCGCTGAGATCGCCCGTTGGTTGGAGGGCTCGGAGGGGGAGGGCGAGGTGCAGGTCGCGCTCGGCGAGGCGGGTCGCTGGGTCCTGGATCTCCACTTCGTCGGCCAGCTCGACGCGGCTGTTTTTGCCACCGCTGACCGGCAGGTGCGGGGTGGTGCTTGGGCTGGCGTCAGCATTTGGTGTGATGGCGCCACCGTGCCGGCGACCTTTGGCGATCCGCGGGCGGTCATCGCCGATTTGGACGGTGCTCCGCTCACGGTGGCTCCTGGGGGCTTCGCCCAGGCCTCGGACCGCGGAGCCGTGCAGCTCGCCATGCGGCTCCGTGAGCTGATCCAGCTCGCCCCCGGTGGTCGCATCGTCGAGCTCTTCGCCGGCAGTGGGACCCTCTCGGTCGTGCTGGCGCCGCTGGCCGATCACTACCTCGCCATCGAGCAATCGGGGCCAGCGGCGGAGCAACTGCGCGCAAATCTGAAGGCGCGGGGCATCCAGGCCAAGGTCCAGGTCGGCGATGCCAATCAGTTCGTGGTCCCGCGACCTACCGCCACGGTGGTGCTCGATCCGCCCCGCACCGGGGCCCGTGAAGCGGTGCAGCGCTTGGTGACTGCCCGCCCCCGACAGGTGGTCTACGTCTCCTGCAACCTGGCCACCTTGGCCCGTGATCTGGCGGTGCTGACCGAAGCAGGCTACCAAGTCGAGCAGCTCGAGCTGTTCGAGCTGTTCCCGCAGACGAGCCACGTCGAGACGGTGGTCCGCCTCGTCCGCGACTCGGATCGCCGGTCCGGCGGTGCCCAGGACGGACCGCAGCGCCCCACCCCAGACTAGGACCATGGCCAAGCGCAACAGACCGCCCACTCTGCTGACGCTGGGCCACCGCTTGGTGCGAGACGAGCGACTGTTCGGTCGCGGTGACTTGGTCGTCTGTGCCTGTTCCGGTGGTCCCGACTCGAACGCCTTGTTGCACGGGCTCTCGTTGCTGCGACGCCGGGTGGGGCATCAGCTGTGCGCCGTTGGAGTGGACCATGGCCTGCGGCCAGAGGCTGGCTCAGAGTTGGCGGTGGCCCAGGCGATTGCCGAGGAGCAGTGCGTTCCTTTCGAAACGGTGGCGCTGCACGTGGCGCCAGGCTCCAACCTCCAGGCCCGCGCTCGTCAAGCCCGTCACGAGGCCCTCCAACAGGTCGCGGCCCGCAGCGCTGCGGTGGTCGTCGCCACGGGCCACACGGCCGACGATCGGGCCGAGACGGTGATGATGCGACTGTTGCGGGGAGCCGGCCCCCGAGGCTTGGCCGCGCTGCCGCCCCAGGCTCCACCGCTGTCCGCCGGTGTCCCGCTCGTTCGGCCGCTGCTGACCTGCCGCCGGTCAGACGTGCTCGCTCACCTGTCACGCCATCGACTCACCTATGCCACCGATCCGAGCAACAGCGATCGCCGCTTCTTGCGTACTCGGGTGCGTCACGAGCTGATGCCGCTGCTCGAAGAGCTGTCCCCGGGCATCGTCGGCCACCTCTGCGCTTTGGCCGAAATGCTCGCTTCTGACGGCGTCGCGACCGACTCGTTGCCCCAGCTGGGCCGCGCTCAGCGGCTCGCCATTGACCGTGCCCGGCGCCTCGGAAAACGGCAGACTACTGTACGCGTGAGCGGTGGTCGGGACCTCTTGATCAGGTTTTTTGGCAATTCCCCTGTCGTTTGGGACGAGGAATGATCATGTTGCAATCGACGACTCACCCACTCGATGGCATGCTCAAAGTGGTACCTCTGCTTGCAGAGCTGCTGCCAGACGGTACCGCCACGCCCCGCAGGCCCTGGGCTGCGGGCGAACAATCTTACGAGAATTGAAAGCGCTGTGAAGCAGTCCCACAAGACCCTCCTGCTCTGGGTGTTGCTCATCATGATCTTCTTGGGGATCTGGACGCTCCTCAGTCCGGACCGTCCACCTGCCTCGAAGGTCAACTACACCGATTTTCTCGCCATGGTTGAGGCCAACCATGACAAGGAGCCCTTCGTCGAGAGCGTCACCATCAAGGATGGCGACTACCTCTTCGTGGTCAAAGATCCGCGTACCGGCACCACGGTGAAGAAGCTCGCCGAGGGGCCGCGAAAGATCGACAACGACCTCATCCAGAGCCTCCGCAAGCACGAGGTGTCCGTCAAGATCGAGCACGATGACGGCTCGCCGATGTGGTCCGGTGCGCTGGTGACCATCGTGCCCATGGTGCTGCTCCTGGGCATGTTCTACCTGTTCATGCGGCAGCTGCAGGCCGGCGGTGGCAAGGCGATGAGCTTTGGCAAGTCGAAGGCTCGAATGCTCAACGAGTCGTCCAACAAGGTCACCTTCGATGACGTTGCTGGGATCGACGAAGCCAAGGACGAGCTCGAGGAGATCATCGAGTTCCTCAAAGATCCGAAAAAGTTTCAACGTCTCGGTGGGCGCATTCCCAAGGGTGTCTTGATGGTCGGCGCGCCCGGCACGGGCAAGACGCTGCTCGCTCGCGCCATCGCTGGTGAGGCTGCCGTGCCTTACTTCTCCATCTCTGGCTCCGATTTCGTGGAGATGTTCGTAGGCGTAGGCGCCAGCCGGGTGCGCGATCTGTTCGAGCAAGGCAAGAAGCACGCCCCCTGCATCATCTTCATCGATGAGATCGACGCTGTGGGACGGCACCGCGGCGCTGGCCTCGGGGGCGGTCACGACGAGCGGGAGCAGACGCTCAATCAGCTGCTCGTCGAGATGGACGGTTTCGAGTCCAACGAAGGCGTCATCATCATGGCGGCCACCAACCGGCCGGACGTGCTCGATCCAGCTATCTTGCGTCCTGGACGGTTCGATCGACGCATCGTCGTCAATCGCCCCGATGTCCGCGGACGGGAAGCCATCCTCGAAATCCACACTCGCAGGGTCCCCCTTGACGTTGACGTGAAGCTCGAGATTATCGCGCGTGGCACCCCGGGCTTCGTCGGCGCTGACCTCGAGAATCTGGTGAACGAAGCGGCATTGTTGGCTGCTCGGCTGGATAAAGAGGCGGTGGGCATGTTCGATTTCGAGATGGCCAAAGACAAGGTGCTGATGGGCACTGAGCGGCGCAGCATGGTGATTAGCGAAGAGGAGAAGCGCACCACCGCCTGGCACGAATCGGGTCACGTTCTGGTGGCCAGGCTGCTGTCCGAGCACACCGATCCGGTTCACAAGGTGACCATCATTCCTCGCGGTCCGGCCCTCGGCGTGACTCAGCAGCTCCCCAAGGCTGACCGGCTGAGTATGTCGAAGAAGTTCGCCACGGCACGGCTGGCCGTGGCACTAGGCGGCCGCGCGGCCGAAGAGATCGTCTTCGGGCATTACACGACTGGCGCGTCCAACGACATCAAGCAAGCCTCGGAGATTGCCCGGCGCATGGTCACCCAGTTCGGCATGAGCGAAAAGCTCGGCCCGGTGAACTACGGCGGCGATAACGATCAAGTCTTCCTGGGCCGGGACTTCACCACCACGACGCGCACCTACTCGGAGAAGACGGCTCAGCTGATCGACGAAGAGGTGCTCGCTCTGGTTCAGACGGCGGAGGATCAGGCTCGTACGTTGATCGTCGAGCACCGAGAGGTCCTCGATCGCGTCGCCGAGGCCTTGCTCGAACGTGAGACCCTCGATGCCGAGGAGATTGACGCCCTGGTCGCCGGCGAACCTCTACCGGACCGCGAGAAGGTCGTGATCCCGACCTATCACGAGAAGGCGGAAAAGCAGAAAGAGAAGCGTCGCGCTGCCAGCATCTTTGGGGCGCCCAAGCCGGTGCCGAGCGCCTGAGGCTCAGACTCAACGCTGATCGCGAAGCTTGGCCGGCACGCTAGGCAATTTTCTGGGCGGCTTCTGGTGCTTGCCGCCGCTGCGCCCATTGTTGGCCGGTCGGTCCGGGTTGTCATCGAGGGTGCGCTTGTTCTCGTAGAGGCACCACGAGAAGCCGCCGCCGATCTCGACCCGCCCGCTGACTCCGTAGTGATGGAGGAACCGGCGATCCCGGTAGAGCACTCGAGAGCCGATCACCGAGGGGTGGTGGCAGTCGTTATCCGACGAGATGATGAGCGCGTAACGAGGCGCTGCGTCGAAGAAGCGGTCGCGAAAACCCTGCCCGATCTTTGTGGTGTACCCACCAGGTAGCGCGGCGATTACCGGATCGACCAGGCCGAGCAAGTCGAGCACCGGCAGGTCGGTTTGGTAGCCAATTTGACCGATGTCACCGAGGGCGATGGTCCCTTCGATGTTCTCTCGTCCCCGCTTGGCCGCCTGCTGGTCGAACCAAGCCACCACGCCACCGGCGGCGCGGTCCCAGAAGGCCTTGTCGTCTTTCAGGACCCTCTTTCGATCCCCGTTCATTTCCCGGTTGCGATCGATCCCCGAGACGATCACCAGCAGCAGTAGGCCGTAGTTCAGCATCCGCACCCGCTGCTCGACAATGGCCCGCAGCGCTACGCCGATCAGCAAGAACAGAAAGGGCTGCACCGGCACTAGGAAGCGGAAGAGGGGCATCCAGTCACCACCGACCAGCACCACGTAGAAGGCACCGAAGGCGACGATCGTGGCCACGGCCAGCAGGTGACGAGAGCGCCAGGCGAAGCCCGCCGCCAGCCCGAAGAGGGCCAGGTAGACGATCGGCCCTTCGTGGCTGATGAAGTTCATCAGGTAGTCGCTGCCCCCGGCCAGTTGCTGGTGCATGTCGCCTGTCTTGGCGCTCAGCGTGTTGGGCAACCAACTGCCGTAGTAGCTCTTGCGCCACAGCAAGTGGACGGCCACCGGCGCGACGAAGAGCGTGCCGCGAATCAAATTGCGTTTGCCAAACAGCTGTCGCGGCAGGTGTGCAACAGCTGTGAGCAGCAGCGCCACCAGCAGCAGGGCGCCGAGTGCTTTGGTCACCGCCGTGGGTTCGTCGAGGCTCAGCCACACCGCATAGAGAGCCGCCGCCCCGAGCAACGAGCCGGCCAGCAGCAGCGCCCGCTCGGCGTCGGGATCGGCTTCCGACTCAGGCTGGCGTTCCCCTTGCCAGCGAGCCAGCAGCCGGTCCACCGGGATGAGGCCCTTGCCGCCCAGGTAGAGCATGCACAGGCCGATGTACATCGGTGCTTCCGGCCGTGTGAGGCCCGCGGCGCCGTAGACCACACCGGACCAGGGAAACGACCCGTCCCGCTGTTCTTCACGCAGCATCAGCCACGTGCCGTAGAGCA